>DATJXB010000127.1:0-18117 GCA_035500755.1 Thermoanaerobaculia bacterium
GCCCGTGTCACCGGTGTCGCCCTTGTCACCCTTGTCGCCCTTGTCGCCCTTGTCGCCCTTCTGCGCGATGAGGGCCCACTGCGCCGGGTTCGTGTCCGGCTGGTTGCCCGTGTTGCCGTCGACGAGCGAGACGTAGCTCGACCCGTTGTACGAGACCGTCTGCAGCGTCGCGTACGTCGCCCCGTTGCTCCAGGGGCCGGCGAAGTTCATCGAAACGCCCGGGGCGCCCTGGGGACCCTGCGCTCCGTCGGCGCCCGTCGCGCCCTGCGGACCGATCGGACCAATCGGGCCGACCGGACCCTGGGGGCCGACAGCGCCCGCCGGACCACCCGGACCCTGCGCGCCCGTCGCCCCCGTGTCGCCGGTATCTCCCTTGTCGCCCTTGTCACCTTTGTCGCCCTTCTCGGCGACTACGCCCCACCAGCCGGGGCTCGTGTCGGGCTGGTTGCCCGTGTTGTTGTCGTTCACGGAGACGTAGCTCGAGCCGTTGTAGAGCACCGTCTGCAGATAGCCGTATGTCGCGCCGCCGCTCCACGCGCCGACGAAACCCATCGACGCACCCTGAGGACCCTGAGGACCCTGAGCGCCGTCGGCGCCCGTCGCGCCCTGCGGACCGATCGGACCAATCGGACCCACCGGACCCTGCGGACCCGTCGCCCCCGCCGGACCCTGCGAGCCGGTCGCACCCGTCGCGCCGGTGGCGCCCGTGTCGCCGGTATCGCCCTTGTCGCCCTTGTCGCCCTTCTCGGCGACGAGCGCCCACTGCGAGGGACTCGAGTCCGGCTGATTGCCCGTGTTGTCGTCGACGAGGGAAACGTAGCTCGAGCCGTTGTACGAGACCGTCTGCAGCGACGCGTACGTCGCCCCGTTGCTCCAGGCGCCGACGAAGCTCATCGCCGCGCCCTGCGGACCAGCGGGACCCTGCGCGCCGTCAGCGCCCGTCGCGCCCTGCGGACCGATCGGACCAATCGGACCGACCGGACCCTGCGGCCCCGTCGCGCCGGCCGGACCCTGGGGACCCGTCGGACCCTGCGGACCGGTCGCGCCCTGCGGACCCGCCGGACCCTGCGGTCCCGGAGGACCCTGCGGCCCCGGAGGGCCGGTCTGGCCGCTCGCCGAGACCGTGAGCGTGTTGCCCGACGGCGTGATCGTGACGTTGTCGCCGGCCGCCAACGTGACGTCACCGGAGAGCCCGTTGACCGTCGAGACGAGGCTGCCGCCGTAGTAGCCGTTGATGTCGATGATCAGATCGGCCTGCGCGCCCGAGACGAAGACCGTGAGGCCGCCGTCCGTGCCGAGCGCGATCGCCGCGTTGTTCGCGACGACCTGCCCCGCGACGTAGTTGAGCGTCGAGGTCCCCGGCCAGGTCTCGCCCTGCGGGAAGGTGCCGAGAAATCCCGTGCCCTGCGTGCGCACGACCGTGAAGTTGAAGGACACCGCGGTCGCGTTGGCGGGAACGCCGCAGTGGCCGGCGACCGGGAAGTCGCGCTGCGCCTGCGGCGTCAGCGACGGCGGCCCGTACGGCACCGGAAAGCCGCTCTCGGTGCGCGTGTCCGCCAGGCGGCACGGCGTCATCGCCACGAACGGAACCGGCGAGTCGTCGACCGCGCTGCCCGATTTCGCGTCGACCGACGCGACGGAAGCCGCCGACGCCGGAGCGCTCGCCTGCCAGTAGGGCGCGGCGGACCAGTTGGACAGGGGAACGTTTTCGTTGGACATGCCGAGCAGCAAGCCCGGCGTCGCGAGCAGAAGCATCATGGACCGGATCCGATTCGCGTTCATCGACTCTCCTTTTCCTGAACGTGAGGCCGGACACGCGCACGTCTACCCGTGAGCGGGTCAGCCGCGCGAGCGTCGAGCGTCTGGCCGGCCGGATTGCAACGGGCGGGCCACGGTGAAAAAGCAACGCCCGCCGGTGTTTTGACGAGCCAGCCCCGGATCGACTGACGAAAACTGCGCGTCGCCGGCGGGGTCGGGTCGCCAGTTTTTGGCTCGGACGACGTGACCGTCAGTTCGGTTTCCGCGTCGGAATTTTCGAACGCGCCGCCCTCGAGAGATCAAGGGCGCGGCATGCGTATGATCTTCGTGACCCGAATGTTCCCGATGCGCGCGCGGCCGAGCGTGTGGCTCCTGGCGGCGGCTCTCGCTCCTGCCGCCGGACTCGGAGCGACCGCGGCGGGCCCCGCTGCCGGCGCCGCGGAACGGTTCAGCCGCACCTCGCCGAGCGACGTCGCTTCGACGGGACGCGCGAAGACCGCGCCCCGCGAAGCGGCCGGCGCCATGCCGCGCGAGGTCGAGATCGAGGCGCTGCCCGACAGTCTCGATCGCGTCGCTCCCGCGGCACCGCTCGGCGCGAACGAACGCGACGACTCCTCACACGCGTCGTCGCGCGGTGGCGCCGCGGTCCGGCCGCGGGCGGGCGTGGCACGCGTCGCCGGCTTTTCGGCGATCGAGGACACGAGCGTGCGCCCGCCCGACCCGATCCTGGCCGTGGGACCCGACCACGTCGTCGTCGCCGTCAACAGCGCGTGGGCCGTCTACACGAAGTCGGGCGCGCTGGTCTTCCAGACGACGACGTTCGGCTGGTTCGCCCCGCAGCTTTCGCAGCTCTCGAACGGCGCGCTGCTGCCGTACGACCCGCAGGTCGTCTACGACCACTTCCGCGACCGCTGGATCCTGCTCTATGCCGTCGGCGACACGGCGACCCAGTCGTGGATTCTCCTTTCGGTCTCGAGCTCGAGCGATCCGACCGCTCCCTGGTACTCGTGGGCCCTCAAAGGCGACGCCAATGGAACCGATCCGACGGCCAACTTCTCGGATTTCCCGGCGCTCGGCTTCGACGACACGGCGCTCTACGTCGCCACGAACCAGTTCCGCTACGCGGACAAGCAGTTCGACTACGCAAAGGTCCGGATCCTGAAGAAGGACACGCTCTACGCGGGCGCGAGCGCGCCGGCGTGGCTCGACCTCTGGGGTCTCGAAGACCCCGCCAATCCCGGCGTGAGGGTCTACGCGCTGCGACCGGTGCGAACGTTCGGGAGTCCCGGCGTCGAATACCTCGTCAGCAACAGCCCCTTCGCCACCCGCAACTTCGTCACGCTCTGGAGCCTGACGGGCGCCGCCACGCCGGCGCCGGCCATTTCCGGCGTGGACGTTCCTCTCACCGCGACCCGCGCGCCGATCGACGCGAACCAGAAAGGCGGCTCTCCCGGCGTCGCGGGCTGTCCGACGCCGTGCCGGATCGACACGGGCAACGGCAACATCGCGTCCGCGGTCTATCGCAACGGCTCGCTCTGGTTCGCGCACGGCGTCGCGGACTCCGGCGGCGTCTACAGCCGCGCGCGGTACGCGCGGATCAACGTCGCGACGCGCGCCGCCGTCGAGGACGAGGCCTTCGGCGCGGACGGCTGCTGGTACTTCTACCCCGCCGTCGCGGTGGATGCGGGCGACGCGCTCGCGATGGTCTTCGGGTCGAGCTGCACGGACACGTACGCCGGAGTCGGGTTGACGGTCCGCGGGATCGCGGACGGCGCGCTCGAACCGAGCGTCGTGGTGAAAGAAGGGCAGGACTCCTACGTGTCCCCGATCGGCACCACGGCGAACGGCCCGTCGCCGCTCGTCAACCGATGGGGCGACTTCTCCGGCGCCGCGTCGGACCCGGCCGACCCCGCGAAGATCTGGGTCGTCGGCGAGTACGCCGGCCCACGAAACTCGTGGCGCACTTGGGTTGCCGAAACGCAGGCCTCGCCCGGGACCTGCGCGCCCGACGACGCGACGCTGTGCCTCGGAAGCGGGCGCTTCCGCGTCGCGGCGCGCTGGCGAAAGCCCGACGGCTCGAGCGGCGACGGCGAGGCGGTGCCGATCACCGGCGACACGGGCTACTTCTGGTTCTTCGGCGCCGAGAACATCGAGGTCGTCGTCAAAGTGCTCGACGCCTGCGCCACCGGCGGCCACCGCTGGGTCTTTCTCGGCGGCCTCACGAACCTCGAGGTCTCGCTCACCGTCACCGACACGCTCTCGAGCGCCGTCCGGACCTACACGAACCCGCCGGGCACGCCCTTTTCTCCGGTCGAAGACACCGTGGCTTTCGCCTGCCCGTGACCCGGCGGCGCCCGGCGTTACGCCCGCGCGCTCGGCGATCTCCCGGAGCCGCGCGGAACCGGCGTCGTTCGAAGCGGCCGCCGGCGGCGCTCGCTCGCGGAAACGGCTGAAAGCGAGGCCCTTCCGGCCGTCGAGCGCCGGATCCACCGCGGCGCGCACGACCGGCCCCGCGCCACCCGCCGGTATCGTCTGATCCCCGCCTTTCTTGCGTTCTGACGGCCCTTTTGGCGGCGACCGGCGGGGGCCAGTTCCGTTAAGAAAGCGCCGATTCCGGCCGGGCACAAGCTCTGCAAGTTGCCGCAAGAGCAGGCTTTGCGTGTAATGAAGGCCTGCGGCGCCGCGTTGGACCAGTGCACGGGGCTGCTTTTTCGGAAGCCCCCGCGGGAACGCGCGCGGGACACGAACGGTTTTGGTCGAGGAGGCAGCGTCGATGAAGTCCAACACTCCGGAAACCGATCGGGTCGTCGCGGAGCCTCCCGACACGACCGGCGAGGCCGATCTCGAGCGGGAGACCGAGAGAGACGCCGCGCCGCGGCGCCCCGGGCACCGTGGTCTCTGGATCACCGTCGCCTTCCTCGCGCTCGTCGGCGTCGCGATTGCGGTGTCGCGTTCGGGCAAGGCGTCGGCGTCGCAGGCCGCCGCGAAGGCGAAAGGCCAGGCGGCGATCCCGGTCGTGGTGGCCGAGGCGAAGACCGCCGACTTCCCGGTCTACCTCTCCGGTCTCGGCACCGTGACGCCGCTCGCGACCGTCACCGTGCGCACGCGTGTGGACGGCGAGCTCGTCAACGTCGACTTCCGCGAGGGTCAGCTCGTCAAACAGGGCGAAGTTCTCGCGCAGATCGACCCGCGGCCCTTCCAGGTGCAGCTGACGCAGGCCGAGGGCCAGCTCGCCAAGGACCAGGCGGCGCTCGTCAGCGCCCAGCTCGACTTGAACCGCTTCAAGGACCTCGTCGGGCAGGGGCTCGTCCCCCAGCAGCAGGTCGATGCGCAGGTGTCGCTCGTGGCCCAGAACGAGGCGGCGATCAAGACCGACCAGGGGACGATCGACGCCGCGAAGCTCAACTTGACCTACGCCAAGATCACCGCGCCCATCTCGGGGCGCGTCGGCCTCCGGCTGGTCGACCCCGGCAACATGGTGCACGCGACCGACACCACCGGCATCGTCGTCATCACCGAGCTCGATCCCATCGCCGTCCTCTTCACGCTGCCCGAGGACAGCCTCCAGCAGGTCCTCGCTCAGACGCGCGGCGGCGCCACGC
The DNA here is from genome assembly GCA_035500755.1 of Thermoanaerobaculia bacterium. Lineage (GTDB taxonomy): Bacteria > Acidobacteriota > Thermoanaerobaculia > UBA5066 > Gp7-AA6 > DAHUXD01. The sequence continues at coordinate 5,361 of DATJXB010000127.1, forward strand.
TCTCGGTCGAGGCCTGGGATCGCGACCTGAAGACGCGCATCGCCAACGGGAAGCTCCTGACCGTCGACAACCGGATCGACCCGACGACCGGCACGGTTCGGCTGAAGGCCGAGTTTCCCAACGCGAACGGGGCGCTCTTTCCGAACCAGTTCGTCAACGTCCGGCTCCTGATCCAGATGCTCTCGAAGGTCGTCGTCGTGCCGTCGGCCGCGGTCCAGCGCACGACGAAGGGCCCCGCCATCTTCGTCGTCGGCGCCGGCGACAAGGTCGCGCTGCGGCCGGTCGAGGTCCCGCAGCTGGGCGACAAAGACGCGGTCATCGCCAAAGGCGTGGCGGCCGGAGACGTCGTCGTCGTCGACGGCGTGGACAAGCTGCAGGAGGGATCGACGGTGGTCGCGCGCAAGGCCGGAAGCGCACCGGCCGGGAGCGCTCCCGCCTCGCCGAGGCCCTCGTGAGCCCGTCTCGCCCCTTCATTCTCCGGCCCGTCTCCACGTCCCTGATCATGGTCGGCCTGACGCTGGCCGGCATCGTCGCGTACAAGCAGCTTCCGGTTTCGGCGCTGCCGCAGGTCGACTACCCGACGATTCAGGTCATGACGTTCTATCCGGGCGCCGGCCCCGAAGTCATGGCCTCGTCGGTGACGGCGCCGCTCGAGCGGCAGTTCGGCCAGGTGCCGGGCCTGAACCAGATGACCTCGACCAGCTCCGACGGCGCGTCGGTCATCACGCTGCAGTTCGACCTCGACCTCAACATCGACGTCGCCGAACAGCAGGTGCAGGCGTCGATCAACGCGGCGGGCACCTATCTGCCGAAGGACCTGCCGAACCCGCCCATCTACAGCAAGGTCAACCCGGCCGACGCGCCGATCCTGACGCTCGCGCTCACTTCGGACTCGCTGCCTTTGTCCCGGGTGCACGACCTCGCCGACACGCGGCTGGCCCAGAAGATCTCGCAGCTCCCGGGCGTCGGGCTCGTGTCGCTGACGGGCGGACAGAAGCCCGCCGTCCGCGTGCAGGTCAACCCCACCGCCCTGTCCTCGTATGGCCTGACGCTCGAAGACGTCCGGACGGCGATCGCCGCGTCGAACGTCAATCAGGCCAAGGGCAGCTTCGACGGCCCCGCTCAGGCGTACACGATCGGCGCCAACGACCAGCTCCTCTCCAGCACGGACTACAAGCCCCTGGTCGTGGCTTACCGCAACGGCGCGCCCGTGCGCCTCCAGGACGTCGCCGACGTCGCGGACTCGACCGAGAACGCCAAGCAGGCGGCGTGGACCAACGAGGTCCCGGCGGTCATCGTCAACATTCAGCGCCAGCCCGGCGCCAACATCATCCAGGTCGCCGACCGGATCAAGAAGATCCTGCCGCAGCTCCAGGCGTCGCTGCCCCAATCGGTGAAGGTCGAGATCCTGACCGACCGGACGACCACGATCCGCGCGTCCGTGCGCGACGTTCAGTTCGAGCTGATGTTGACGATCGCGCTGGTCGTCATGGTCATCTTCCTCTTCCTGCGGAGCGTCGCCGCGACGATCATCCCGTCGGTCGCCGTGCCCCTCTCGCTCGTCGGCACGTTTTCGGCCATGTACCTGCTCGGGTACAGCCTGAACAACCTGACGCTCATGGCCCTGACGATCGCAACCGGCTTCGTCGTGGACGACGCGATCGTCATGATCGAGAACATCTCGCGGTACATCGAAGAGGGCGAGAAGCCGCTCGAGGCGGCGCTCAAGGGCTCGGAGCAGATCGGCTTCACGATCCTGTCGCTGACCCTGTCGCTGATCGCGGTCCTGATCCCGCTCCTCTTCATGGGCGACGTCGTCGGACGGCTCTTCCGGGAATTCGCGGTCACCCTCTCGATCACGATCCTCGTCTCGGGATTCGTGTCCCTGACGCTGACGCCCATGATGTGCGCGCGGATTCTCAAGCACCAGAAGCTCTCGGAGCAGAGCCGCTTCGCGCAGATCTCCGAGCGCGTCTTCGACAAGATGATCGACTTCTACCGGCGGACGCTCGAGATCGTCCTCGAGCACCAGCCGCTGACGCTCGCGGTCGCCATCGCGACACTCGCCGTCACGATCCTTCTCTACGTCCTCATCCCGAAGGGCTTCTTTCCGGTCCAGGACACCGGCGTGATCCAGGGGATCTCGGAGGCGCCGCAGTCGGTGTCGTTCTCGACGATGGCCGACAGGCAGCAGGCGCTCGCGCGCGTCATCCTGAAGGATCCGGCCGTGGAGAGCCTGTCCTCGTTCATCGGCGTCGACGGCACGAACGCGACGCTCAACAGCGGGCGCATCCAGATCAACCTGAAACCGCTCGACGAGCGCAAGATCTCGGCGAGCGACATCATCCGCCGGCTGCAGCCGGAGCTCGCCCGGGTCGAGGGCATCACGCTCTTCATGCAGCCCGTGCAGGAGCTGACGGTGGAGGACCGGGTCAGCCGCACGCAGTACCAGTACAGCCTCGAAGACCCGGACCCGCAGGAGCTCGCGCAGTGGGCTCCCAGGCTCGTCGAGGCCCTGCAGCATCGGCCCGAGCTCGCCGACGTCGCGACCGACCAGCAAAACCGAGGCCTCAAGGCGACGCTCGTCTTCGACCGCTCGACGATGTCGCGCCTCGGCATCACGCCGCAGACCGTCGACGACGCGCTCTACGACGCGTTCGGGCAGCGGCAGGTCTCGACGATGTTCACGCAGCTGAACCAGTACCGCGTCGTCCTGGAAGTCGACAAGAGCTTCCAGGACAGCCCGCAGGATCTGGACCACATCTACGTGCGCGGCTCGACGGACGTCATCCCGCTCTCGGCCTTCACGACGGTCCAGGAATCGCGCACCGCGCTCGCGATCAACCACCAGGGACAGTTTCCCGTGGTCACCGTCTCCTTCAACCTCTCCCCGGGCTACTCGCTCGGCCAGGCCGTGCGTGCCATCGAGAGCGCGGGGAAGGAGATCGGCCTGCCGGCGAGCATCCAGGCGGGCTTCCAGGGAACGGCGCGCGCGTTCGGGGCCTCGCTCGTCAAGGCGCCGCTCCTGATTCTCGCCGCGCTCGTCGCCGTCTACATCCTCCTCGGCGTTCTCTACGAGAGCTACATCCACCCGATCACGATTCTCTCGACGCTGCCGTCGGCCGGCGTGGGCGCGCTGCTGTCGCTGATGCTCTTCCGCATGGACTTCAACGTCATCGCGCTGATCGGGATCATTCTGCTGATCGGCATCGTCAAGAAGAACGCGATCATGATGATCGACTTCGCCCTCGACGCCGAGCGCCGCGAAGGCAAGCCGCCGCGCGAGGCGATTTTCCAGGCGTGCCTGCTGCGGCTGCGGCCGATTCTCATGACGACGTTCGCGGCGCTGTTCGCGGGCATTCCGCTCGCGCTCGGCGGCGGCGTCGGCGCCGAGCTGCGCAAGCCCCTCGGCGTCTCGATCGTCGGTGGCCTCATCTTTTCCCAGGTCCTGACGCTCTACACGACGCCCGTGATCTATCTCTACTTCGACCGCCTCGCCCGACGCCTCGCCGACCGCCGCGCCGGACGCGTCCGCGTGCCCTCCCGGCGGGCGGCCGAGAGCCGCTGAGGGGCCGATGAGCCTCTCGTCGGCCTTCATCGACCGTCCCATCGGGACGACCCTCCTGACGATCGCGGTCGCGCTCGCGGGCGGCGTCGCCTATTTCTTTCTGCCCGTCGCTCCCCTGCCGCAGGTCGAGTTCCCGACGATCCAGGTCTCCGCGAGCCTCCCCGGGGCGAGCCCGGAGACGATGGCCTCCTCCGTCGCCACGCCGCTCGAACGCCAGTTCGGCCGGATCGCCGGCGTCACCGAGATGACCTCGACGAGCTCGCTCGGGAACACGCAGGTCGTCCTGCAGTTCGACCTGTCGCGCAACGTCGACGCCGCCGGACGAGACGTCCAGGCGGCCATCAACGCCGCGCGCGGCAACCTCCCGGCCGACCTTCCCTCGAATCCGTACTGGCACAAGGTCAATCCCGCCGACGCGCCGATCATGCTGCTCGGCCTCGTTTCCGACGTCGTCGACAAGGGCCGGATCTACGACATCGCTTCCTCGATCCTCCAGCAGAAGATCGCGCAGATCGACGGCGTCGGTCAGGTGTTCGTCGGCGGCGGCGCCCTGCCGGCGGTGCGCGTCGAAGCCAACCCCACGGCGCTGAACAACGCGGGCCTCTCGCTCGAGGACGTGCGCACCTTCCTCGCGAGCCAGAACGCCAACCGGCCGAAGGGGCAGATCAGCGCGGCCGACCGCGCCTGGGCGGTGGGCGCGACGGATCAGCTCCTGAGCGCCGGGCTCTACCGGCCGCTCGTCCTCTCCTACACCAACGGCGGCGCGCTCCGCCTGTCGGACGTCGCCGACGTCATCGACTCGGTCGAGGACGTGCGGACGGCCGGCGTCGCCAACGGCAAGCCGGCGGTCCTCATCATCATCTTCCGTCAGCCCGGGGCGAACATCATCGCCACCGTCGACCGCGTCAAGGCGGTCCTGCCGCAGCTCCAGGCCGAGATCCCGCCGACGATCCGGCTCACCGGCGTGCTCGACCGCTCGACGACGATCCGCGCCTCGGTCCGCGACGTCCAGATCACGCTGGCGATCTCGATTGCCCTCGTCATCCTCGTCGTGTTCGCCTTCCTGCGGAGCGTCCGCGCGACGCTCATCCCGAGCGTCGCCGTCCCGATCTCGCTCATCGGCACGTTCGGCGCGATGTATCTCCTCGGCTACTCCATCGACAACCTGTCGCTGATGGCCCTGACGATCGCCACCGGCTTCGTCGTCGACGACGCCATCGTCGTCATCGAGAACATCACGCGCCACCTCGAGATGGGTGTCGAGCCCCTCGAGGCGGCTCGCATCGGCGCGAAGGAGATCGGCTTCACCGTCTTTTCGATCTCGATCTCGCTCGTCGCCGTCTTCATCCCGATCCTCCTGATGGGAGGCATCGTCGGGCGCCTCTTCCGCGAATTCGCGATGACGCTGTCGATCGCCATCCTCGTTTCCATGGTGATCTCCCTGACGACGACGCCGATGATGTGCGCCACCCTGCTCAAGAAGCCGAGCGAGGAAAAGCATGGGCGCGTCTTCCAATGGAGCGAGCGGGCGTTCGACGCGATTCTGGCGTTCTACCGCAGAACGCTCTCGGTCGTGATGCGGCACCAGCCGCTGACGCTCGCGGTGACCCTCGCGACGATGGCGGCGACCGTCTACCTCTACGTGCAGATCCCGAAGGGCTTCTTTCCGCAACAGGACACCGGACGCCTGACCGGCCAGATCCTCGCCGACCAGAACACGTCCTTTCAGGCGATGAACCAGCGCCTCCAGACTTTCGTCGAAATCATGATGAAGGACCCGGGCGTCAGCTACGTGCAGGCCTACGCGGGGGGCGGCAGCGTGACGAACCAGGCCCGCATGTTCGTCACCTTGAAGGACCTCCACGAGCGCAAGATCTCCGCCGACCAGCTCATCGCGCGGCTGCGGCCCCAGCTCGCCAAGGTTCCCGGCGCGACCCTCTACCTCCAGTCGGTCCAGGACCTCCGGATCGGCGGCCGCCCGAGCGCGGCGCAGTACCAGTACACGCTGCGCGGCGAGGACGTGCGCGAGCTCCAGGACTGGTCGCCGAAAGTGCTCGATCGGATGCGCAAGATCCCGGGACTCGTGGACGTCAACAGCGATCTCCAGATCAAGGGACTCGAGGCCTCGCTGACGATCGACCGGGCCACGGCCGCGCGCCTCGGGGTCACGCCGGCGGCGATCGACCAGACTCTCTACGACGCCTTCGGCCAGCGGCAGGTCTCGACCATGTACACCGCGCTGAACCAGTACCACGTGATCCTCGAGATGGACCCGAAGTTTCTCGAGGGCCCGCAAGGGCTCGACGTCGTCCGTGTCCGCTCATCCGACGGCACTCTGGTTCCGCTGTCCGCGTTCGCCCGGTACGCGCCGTCGACGGCGCCGCTCCAGGTCAACCACCAGGGACAGTTCCCCGCGGTCACGATCTCGTTCAACCTGACCGCCGGCACGTCGCTCGGCGACGCGGTCGACAGGATCCAGACCGTCGAGAGAGATCTCGGGTTGCCGGCGTCGATCCGGGGCAGCTTCCAGGGCACGGCGCAGGCTTTCAAGGATTCGCTCGCCAACCAGCCGTTCCTGATTCTCGCCGCGCTCTTCGCCGTCTACATCGTGCTCGGCATCCTCTACGAGAGTCTCATCCATCCGATCACGATCCTCTCGACCCTGCCGTCGGCGGGTGTGGGCGCGCTGCTCGCGCTCATGCTCCTGAAGGTGGAGCTCTCGGTGATCGCGCTGATCGGCATCATCCTGCTCATCGGCATCGTCAAGAAGAACGCGATCCTGATGATCGACTTCGCCATTCTGGCCGAGCGCAACGAGGGCAAGGGCCCCGAGGACGCGATCTTCGAGGCCTGCCTGCTCCGGTTCCGGCCGATCACGATGACCACGATGGCGGCGCTTCTCGGCGGCCTGCCGCTCGCGGTCGGCTTCGGCACGGGAGGCGAGCTGCGGCGGCCGCTGGGCATCGCGATCGTCGGCGGCCTGATCTTCTCGCAGGTCCTGACGCTCTACACGACGCCGGTGGTCTATCTGTATCTCGACCGCCTGCACCTGCGCTGGGAGCGCCTGCGCCAGCGGCGGCGCGTCCGGCGCCCGGTGCTCGTCAAGCCGGAACCCCGCGCGAGCCGGTAACGCCGGCGCCCCGGGCCGCGTTTCTCGGATTAAGGACGAAGACGATGAGATTGCGCCTCGGCGTGGCGTTGGCGTCGGCGCTGGCTCTGGCCGCGCCGGGACGCCTCCTGGCCGGGGCGTTTTCGGGCCGCGTCGTCGCGCCCGACGGCGGCCCCGTCGCCGGAGCCGTGGTCTCCTGGTACGCGGCCCGAACGCCCAACGAGGCCCGCGCCGACGCCACCGCGGGGACGAGTCCGAAGCCGCTCGGCCAAACGCGCACCGACGCCGGAGGCCGTTTCGAGGCGTCCGTCGACCCGGCCGGGCCTTTCGTCCGCTTTCGGGTCGAGCCGGCGGGTCTGCCCGGGGCGGCGCTCGACGGTCCGTACGACCCGGCCGAGACGACGCGCCTGCCCGACGTCGCGCTTCCGGCCGCGGCGCTTCTCTCGGGCCTCGTCTCGGGCTCCGACGGCAAGCCGATCGCCGGCGCCCGCGTGATCGCCCGAGACGCCGCCGGCGCGGACCGCGATGACGTCGAATTTTTCGCCGAGGCCACGACCGGTGCCGACGGCGCCTTTCGCTTGCCGAACGCGCCGGCCTCGGCGCGGCGGCTCTCGGTCCGCGCGGCCGGCTGGATGCCCGCGACGCGCACGTGGCGCGACGCGCCCGACGCGCTCCGCGTCACGCTCGAGCACGGCGGCGTCGTCACGGGGACCGTCGCGGATGCCGGCGGCCACGCGATCCCGGGGGCGCTCGTCCGCGCCGGCGACGTCGCGGCCGTCAGCGACGCGCAGGGGACTTATCGCCTCGAAGGCGTCGGCGCCGGACTGCAGTCGGTCGAGGCGGGCACGGCGAAGAATCTCGTCGCGCGGCGCGGCGGCGTGCGCGTGGCGGCGGGAACACCCGCGTCCGCGGACCTCGTGCTCCAGCCCGGCGGCTCGATCGCCGGAACCGTCGTGGACGCGGTGACGCGGCGGCCGATCTCCGGCGCGCGTCTCGCCGTCGGACCGCCGCACGTCGCCTTCGCGCCCCCGCTCGACCCGAGCGCCTACGCCCGCGCCGACGCGCGCGGGCGCTTCACGGCGACGGGCCTTCTCCCCGGCGACTACGAGGTCCGCGCCGAGAAGACGGGCTACCTGCCCGCGGCGTTGCCGCGCGTCGCCGTCAAGAGCGCCGGGGCCGCTCCCGCGCCGCTCGCGCTGACGCCGGCCGCGTCGATCACCGGGCGCGTCGTCGACGCGCAGGGCAAGCCCGTGCCGGGCGCGGCCGTGACGCTCGAGGCCTCGCGCGGCGGGCGCGGCCGCCTCGCCGCGTTCGCGGCCGGCCCGCGCGGCGCGCGCCCGGGGACGACGGCGCGCACCGGCCCGGACGGATCTTTCCGCCTGGACGGCCTCGCCGCGATCGCGAGCGGCGTGCCGCTCGTGGCGACGCACGCGGGCTACGCGCCGGCCGAGCGGCCCGGCGTGACGCTGAAGGCCGGACAGGCCCTCGCCAACGTCGTCCTGGTCCTTCCCGCCGGACTCTCAGTGAAGGGCCGCGTCGTCGACGGCACGGCACAGCCCGTGTCGGGCGCGGAGATCCGCGTCGCGCCCTCGCAGGGACAGGGCCGCGGCGGGGGCCGCTTCTTCCGGCCACCGGGAGGAGCGCCGGCGGCGCCGAACGCCGTGACCGCGGCCGACGGCACTTTCACGGTCGCCGGCCTCGCCCCGGGCGCTTACGACGTCACGGCGTCGCACGACGGGTTCTCGCCCAAAACGTCGCCGGCCCTGCCGGCCCCGACGAAGCTGCCGACGGGCTGGCCGCCGATCGTCCTCGCGCGCGGCGCCGCGGTCGCGGGCGTCGTCCACGACGACCAGGGGGCGCCGATCGCGGGCGCGTCGGTCTCCGCGCTCGGCGAAGGTCTCGAGCCGCGTCAGACCAACACCGACGGCAACGGCACGTTCCGGCTCGACGACCTCGTCAAGGGCCGTCCGCTGATGCTCGCCGCGAACGCCCCGGGCTACGGCTTCGCGTCGCGGTCCGTCACCGCGCCCGCCGAGGGCATCACCGTCGTCCTCGGCAAGTCGGGGACGATCCGCGGGCGCGTCGTGGACGCCACGACCGGGGCGCCGGTCACGGCGTTCTCCGTCGGCGCCTCTCCGGCCGCGCGCGGCCGCCGCGGACCGGGCGCCTTCGGCGGCGCGCCCTCGCAGGCGCAGTATTCCGAAGACGGGACCTTCGAGGTCACGGTCGCGCCCGGGAGCTGGAACGTGCGCGCCGCCGCCGACGGCTACCGGCCGGCCGACGTCTCGAACCTCGACGTCGACGCGGGGCAGACGAAAGAGGGGGTGGAGATCGCGTTGAAGCGCGGCGGCGGACTGACCGGCCACGTGACCGACCTGCGCGGCAACCCGGTGTCGGGCGCGAGCATCGCCTGTTGCGACGCCGCGAGTGCCCGGCCCGGGGCGGCCTTCGGCGGCGACGGATCGGGGCCCACCGCGACGAGCGACGGCGACGGCCACTTCGCGCTCGACGGCCTGCCCGACGGCCACGCGACACTCACCGTCACGCACCCCGACTACGTCACGACGTCGCGCGACGTGGATCCCGCCTCGACGGGCGACGTCGTCATCCAGGTCTCCTCCGGCGCCGAGATCTCCGGAACGGTCGTGTCGAGCGACGCGGGCCAGGCCGTGCCCGGCGCCTCGGTGCGCCTGGATCCCGAGGGCGACTCCGGCACCGCCGTCGGCGCGTCGCAGACCGCGCAGGCCGACGGCGGCGGCGGCTTCCGCTTCGATCACCTGACCGCGGGCCGCTACCGCCTGACCGCGCAGACGAAGACCGCGAGCTCGACGCCGCAGGACCTCGTCGTCGCCGACAGCCAGCCGATGGACGGCGTCCGCGTCGCGGTCTCGACCGGGGTCGAGGTGGACGGCACCGTCACGGGTCTTCCCGCCGGCCAGCTCGGCGGCGTCAACATCTCGGCGACGGCGACGGGATTCAACGGCTCCGCCGTCACGGCCGACGACGGCACCTTCACGCTGACGAGCGTGCCGGAGGGCGTGCTCCGCGTGACGGCCTCGACCTCGATGCCCAGCGTGCGCACGGTCGCGCAGACGATCGAGACCTCCGCCGACCAGTCACCGATGAGCGTCCAGCTCGCGTTCCAGGGCGTGTCGCGCCTCTCGGGACAGGTGACGCGCGGCGGCCAGGCGGTCACGCAGTTCTCGATCACGGCCGCGCCGGATCCGCCCGACGGCACGGGCCGCCGCTACACGGCGATGTCGGACGGCAGCGGCCACTACGACATCGAGAACATGACCGACGGCAACTACGACGTCACGGTGATCGGCACGGACAACCCGTACCGCACCACGATCGCCGTCTCGGGCGACACCAACGGCGACATCGTGATGCCCGCGGCGACGATCTCGGGAGTCGTGACCGACTCGGCGTCGGGCGCACCGCTCGACGGCGCGACGGTCCAGGCGCAGACCGGCGTCGAGGCGACGTCGCAGGCGATCAAGCGCGCCACCACCGACTCGACCGGGGCGTACTCGCTGTCGGGCCTCGACCCCGGCGACTACCAGGTGTCGGCTCGCAAGGACGGCTATCAGCTGAAGACGCAGCCCCTCACGCTCGGCGGCGACCCGGCCACGCTCGACCTCGCGCTCGATCCCGGCGCCGGGCTCTCGATCCTCGCCGGCGACGGCCTGACCGGGATGCCGCTCGGCGGCATCGTCGCGATCGCGTTCGGCGCCGGCGGCACGATCGCGTTCCAGGGAAGCGTCGCGCTCGACGCGACCGGCGCCGGCCAGGTCCCGTCGCTGCCGCCCGGGCAATACGCGGTCTATTTCTTTTCCTCCGGCTACGCGGGACGGGCGATGCCCTCGGTGACCGTGCCGTCGGCGCCGGTGCGCGTGACGCTCACGCCGGGCGGCAGCGTGCAGGCGCGCGCGAGCGCGGCCACCGCGGGGCGGATCGTGGACGCCACCGGCAACCCCGTCCTGCTCGCGCCCAACCGCCTCGACGGCAGCGTGACGGTCGCGCCGCCCGTCTCCGTGTGGCAGCACATCGCGCCCGGTTCGTATTCGTTCGTCGCCCCGAGCGGCACGAGCACCACCGCGTATCCGTTCACGGTCGTCGAGGGCCAGGTCACGACGCTGGCGCTGCCGTGAGCCCGACGGGCGCTCGAGTCGCGGGACGCGGCGCCTGGCCGGGAACGGAACTTGCACCCCTGAGGGGCCGTGACTCGAAAAGAGGACGCGAAGCGACGATGACGCGCCTTCTCCTCGTCGGCGCTGCGGAAACACGAACGCTGCTGCGCGCGCTTCTGGCCGAGCCGTTCGACGTGCTCGAGGCCGACGGCGCGGCCGACGCAGCGGCGAAGCTCGCCGAAGGCGGCGTCCACGCGGTCGTCGTCGCGCCGTCGTCGCGCCAGAACGGCGAGCTCGCCCATCTCGCCGCCGTCGCGGAGTCTGCCGGCCTGCCGGCGCCGCTCGCCCTCTTCGAAAGCTGGATCGCGTCGCTGCCCGAGGACGTCTCTCTCCGCGACGTCCAGGCGTCGGTCGAGAAGGCACTCGTCGTGCGCGCTCTCGCGGCGTCGTCGGGCGTCGGGGCGCGTGCGGCCCGCAAGCTCGGCCTCTCGCGCAGCGACCTCGCCTACAAGATGCGGCGCCTCGGAATCTCGCGCCCGAACGTCGCGAACCTCAAGCGCGCTTGAAGTACTGGACGGCGCGCTCGTGCCGCTCGGCGGCCGCGCGCGACTTGAAGGTGCCCAGGTTTCGCCGCTTGCCGGTTTTCGGGTCCTTCTTGCGCGAATAGAGCCGATACCCGCCCGTGCTGAGCTTTCGAAGCATCGTCGCCTCCTCGAGCAGCCGCGGGCTGCTCGCCCGAGGAGTCTTGCAAGCTTCGATCCGACACGCGGCACCGCCGCGAGGAGAGGGAGGCCCTGGGGCCCTACCGGCGGCGTCCCAGGTCTAGCGCGGCTTCTCGTCGGCTCGGAGCGTCAGCGTCGGGTTCCTGACGGGATCGTTGATCGCGTCGAGCGCCGCGAAGACGATCCCGTTGTGGAAGAACCCGCGCTCCGCCTGCGGCAGCTCGAGCGCCAGCCTTCCCGGGCCCGCCACGCGGAGGACGCCCGACAGGCCGTTCTCCTGCAGCAGGATCGCCGCGATGCGGGCGACGCGGTCGAGCGCTTCCGCCGACGCGTCGCCGTCGCCGTCGGTGATCCGGAAAACACAGCGCTCCGGCTCTTCCGACGCGACCCCGCGGTAACGCAGCATCCGGGGAAGGAGTCTACTTGCCGGCCAAGCCTTCGGGAACCGACGGCACCATCCCGCGCAGCGCCGCGACGTACCACCGATCGCCCTTGCGCACCGCGACGACGGTCGACAGGCCGCTGCGCGTGGCCAGGAGCTTGCCGGAGGCGTCCTTCATCCCGCTGATCTCGAAGGCGCCGTCGGCGATCGCCACGTCCTTGCGGAGAAACCGCACGCTCGTCAGCGTGTGCGTCAGCTTCGTCCCCTTGTAGAGCCCGGACCACTGGGCGTCGAAGGCCTTTTCGACCTCCGCGCGCCCCGTGGCGGTGCGGCCCGTCGAGCTGACGTAGTCCCCCTCGGTCAGCCAGAGATCTGCCAGCATCTTCGCGTCTCTCTTGTTCCAGGCCTCCTGGAGCTGCGAGCCGATCGACCGGATGTCCTTCTCGTCGGCCGCGGTTCCGGTGGTCTGGCCGGGCAGGGGCAGGGAGAGTCCGACGACGAGGGCCGTCAGAAGGAAGGTTCGACGCGGGAAGGTCCTCATGCTCACCTCCTCTTGCAAGAGAGGGCCGAGTCGCTTCGCCTCGATTCACTTTTACGCCGCCCGTGACCTCTGGTCAAGGAACACGGCGCGCCGCGTTCACCGTGCAGACATGTGGACGGTCTGTCCGACTGGATGACCGCCGGCCTGCGGCCGGCGTTGCCTACTGCCGGGGGTCTGCCTCTGGTGGTCGGCTCGAACCGCCGCTGATCATCTCGGCATCAGTCTCGAGAAAATGGTCTGCCCGACTGGATGACCGCCGGCCTGCGGCCGGCGTTGCCTACGGCCGGGGGTCTGCCTCTGGT
>DATJXB010000128.1:0-21818 GCA_035500755.1 Thermoanaerobaculia bacterium
CTGGAACCAGGTCGCGCGGACCTCAAAGCGGCCGCCGGCGAGGTCGAGGCGGTTGGCGTCGGAGGGATCGGTCAGTGTGACGCTGCCGACGAGGCCGGCCTCCGGCTCGACGAACCACATCCGGCCGTCCGGGCCAGCGGCGATCGACGTGACGATCGAAGAAGGCGCCGGCAGCGAAATCGACTGGCTCGTACCCGCCGTCGTCATCCTCCCGATCCGGTTCCCGTCGCCGAACCAGATGTTGCCGTCGGACCCGGCGGCGATGCCGAAGCCGGCGCTCGTCGGGGCCGCCGGATACGTGGTCGTTCCGTCCGGCGCGACGTGCACGAGGCCCGGCGGGGCGACGACCCACAGGCTGCCGTCGGGGCCTGCCGCGAGATCCCAGGCGTGGAGATTCAAGAAGTAGGTGGTGATGACGCCGTCGGGGGTGATTCTGCCGACGAGGGCGGCCTCGAGCTCGCCAAACTGCGTGAACCAGAGATTGCCGTCGGGCCCGGTCACGATGTCGGTGAGCCCGTCGTTCAAGAACGCGTACTTCGTGATCGTGCCGTCGAGGGTCACGGCGTCGAACCCCGCGGATTCGATGAACCAGAGCCGGCGGTCGGGGCCGACGGTGATGGCGCCGCCCTGGTCGACGGCGGCGATGTCCGTGACGACGCCCTCAGGCGTCATGCGCGACAGGAAGCCGCCAGACGTGACTCCCACCGACGTGAACCAGAGATTCCCGTCGGGGGCGGCGACGAGGCCCACAGGCCGCAAGGACACGGCGAACTCGGTCACGCTCCCGTCCGGGTCGATGCGCCCGATGCGGTTTTCGTTCTCGGTGAACCACATCCCCCCCGGTCCCGGAACGATCGTCTGGGGATGGCCGCCCGACGGAAGCGTGTAGGTCGCGATGGTCTGCGCCGCCGCCGGAAGCCCGGCGGCGGCGAGAGCGACGAACGCAAAGAGGCGAGCCGACGCGAGTCGAGATTGCGGCGCTGACATGCGGTCCTCCATGCGTTCGGGTTGGGCTGAGTCAGTCGTTGTGGATCTTCGTGCCGACGCCGTGAACGGCGTTTCCCGTCGACTCGCTCAACATGTAGAGGGTCCCGCCGTCGTGCGTGACGACGATCCGGACGAACTCGTCACCGTCGATGAAGCCCTTCCCCGTGCAGTCGCCGTCGAGCTGGTAGGTGAAGTCGCCTGTGACGTCGTAGCTGTAATCGCCGTTGCGGCTGATGCTCTGGAGGACGCTGCCGTTGCCATTCCCGTCGAAAGAAAGCCAGCCGACCGCCGCCAGGCCGCCTGTGCCTTCGTCGACCGTCCCGGTCCGGTAGAAGCCGAAGGTGCCCTGGAGGGTCCGATTGCTGCAGGGCTTGGGATGGTGAGAACCGTCGGCGCGGGCCGCCGGCGGGGCGATCAGGAGCGCGGAGGCGGCGAGAACCCACGAAGCCAGGCGCGAGATACGGTGTGTCATGGAACGATCTCCTTTCTTCGCGTTAACATTCCTCGCCGGCGGCACAGGAGTCCTCACGGCGCGCTAGGCGCTCGCTAGGATTTGGGCAGTTCGATGCAATTGCACTTCGGGAAGTTCCTTCTGGATCTCGGGACGCGCGAGTTGTACCGGGAGGAGCGGCCGGTGCGCGTCTCGCCGAAGGCCTTCCAGCTCCTCGAGCTCCTGGCCCTCGGGCGCCCGAACGCGTTTTCCAAGGACAAAATCCACGAGCGCCTGTGGCCCGGGTCGTTCGTCGTCGACGGCAATCTCGCCAACCTCGTCAGCGAGCTGCGCGAGGCCCTGGGCGACGACGCCAGCCGCCCGACCGTCATCCGCACCGTGCCGCGCTTCGGCTACGCCTTCGTGGCCGACGCGCGAGCCGCCGCGGCGGCCCAGGCGGCGCGGGGCGCTGCGATCTTCCGGCTCCTGTGGGGTGATCGCGAGATCGCTCTGAAGCCCGGCGAAAACCTCATCGGCAGGGACGAAGCGTCGGTCGTCTGGATCGACGACCTCGACGTTTCGCGGCAGCACGCGCGCATCGTCGTCGACGGCGACGGCGCGAGGATCGAGGATCTCGGCAGCAAGAACGGGACTTTTCTCGGCGATCGCCGGCTGGCGGCCGGAGCGCCGCTCGCGGACGGCGACGTCGTCCGCGTCGGCGGGGCCACGCTGGTCTTTCGTGCGTACACGAGGACCGGCCCGACGGCGACGGCTGCCGCGCCGCGCTCCGGCGCGTCCTGAAGCCGTGCTCCCCGCCGGCACGAAGCTCGGTCCGTACGAGATCCAGAGCCCGATCGGGGCCGGGGGCATGGGAGAGGTGTATCGGGCCCGCGACGGCCGACTCGACCGCGACGTCGCGGTGAAGGTCCTGCCGGCCGCCCTGCTCGAGGACGCGGCCGCCCTCGGGCGCTTCGAAACGGAGGGCAAGGCGCTCGCCGCTCTCTCACACCCGAACCTGCTCGCGATTTTCGACGTCGGGCGCGAAGGCGCGGTCGCCTACCTCGTCACGGAGCTCCTCGAGGGGAGAACCCTGCGCGATCGCCTGGGGGCGTCGCGACTCCCGATCGCGGAGGCCACGGGGATTGCCGCGGCGATCGCCGACGGGCTCGCCGCGGCGCACGCGCGAGGAATTCAGCATCGCGACCTGAAGCCGGAGAACGTCTTTCTCACCGACGACGGCGGCGTGAAGATTCTCGACTTCGGCATCGCCAGGCGCGAGAAGACCCGCGCCGCGGCGGGCGCCTCGTCCGCCGAGACGGCGACGGCGGCCACGGGCCCGGAGGTCGTCCTCGGCTCGTCCGGCTACATGTCGCCGGAGCAGGTCGCCGGGCTGCCGACCGACGCGCGGTCGGACATCTTCGCGCTCGGCGCGGTGTTGTACGAGATGCTGACCGGACGGCGCGCTTTCGGCGGCGCCTCGAAGATCGAGGTGCTCTCGGCGATCCTGAAGGACGAGCCCGGGCCGATGTCGGCCCCCGGCCGGCCGATTCCGGCGGCTCTCGAGGCGGCGACCCGGCGGTGTCTCGCCAAGGCGCCCGCGAAGCGGTTCGATTCGGCGCGCGATCTCGCCTTCGCCCTGCGCTCGGCCGGGCCGCGGGCGGAGGCGGGGGCCGGGTCCAGGCGGCGCGGACTGGCTCTCGCCGCGGCGGTCCTCGTGGTTGGCCTGGCGGCGGCGCTCGCCCTGCGCGGGCGCACCGGCGCCGGCCGGGTTCGATCTCTCGCGGTACTCCCGTTTTCCAACGTGGGCGGCGATTCCGAGACGGCGTATCTGGGCGACGGCCTCACGCAATCGCTGGTCGACCGGCTTTCCAGGGTGCCGGGGCTCTCCGTCGCCTCCCGGGAGGCTGCCGCCGCCGCGGCCGGAAAGGCCCCGGATCCCGCCCGCGCCGGGCGCGACCTCGGCGTGGCGGCGGTCCTGACGGGCTCGGTGCAGCCGGGCGTCGATCGCTTGACGGTTTCGGTCGAGCTCGTCGACGCGAAGGCGGGCCGCCACCTCTGGGGCGAGCGGTACGCGCGGAAGACGTCCGACTTCGCCAACCTCGAGCCGGAGATCGCTCGCGAGATCGTCGACAGCCTCAAGTACCGCCTCACGAAGGCGGACGGCGCGCGGCTGGCCAACCAGTTCACCCTCGACGCGGAGGCGTATCAGCTCTACCTGAAGGGGCGCTACTACTGGAACGCCTGGGACCTCGAGCAGGCCCGGACGTACTTCGAGAAGGCGATCGCGAAGGATCCGACGTACGCGGTGGCGTACGCCGGGCTCTCCGACACGTACGCGAAGCTCGGCCACGAGCTCCTCGCCCCGCCCGCGGCGGCTTTCCCGAAGGCGCGCGCGGCGGCGCTCGAGGCGCTCAAGATCGACGACGGGCTGGTCGAGGCGCGCGTGGCGCTCTCGGGCGTCGCGCAGTGCTACGACGGCAAGCTCGACGAGGCCGAGCGGGAGCTGCGCGCGGCGATCGCTCTGCAGCCGACCTACGCGCTGGCGCACCGCCGGCTGGCGCTCCTGCTCGAGTCGCGGCGCCGGTTCGACGAGGCCGTCGCGGAGATCCGTCGGGCCGGTGAGCTCGAGCCCTTCTCGGCCCTCGATCGGATCATCGCCGCGAGCATCCTGACCAATGCCGGTCGTCTCGACGAGGCCCTCGCGGCCTATCGGGAGGCGGTTGCGCTCGATGACGGCACCTCCCCGGGAGTCCTCGGCGGCGTGTTGTGGCGCCAGGGGAAGCACGAGGAGGCACTCGCGCAATACCGCAAGGCCAGAGAGCTCGCGCCGGACGACGCCGAGGCGATCGCGGATCTCGGGTTTGCCGAGGCCGCGACCGGCCGGAGCGGCGAGGCGAAGGAAGCGCTGGCGGCGCTCGAGGCGCTGTCGGCCCGAAGGATCGTCGGCCGCGTCTGCCCGGCCGCGGTCCACGCCGGCCTCGGCGAGAACGAGCTCGCGCTCGACGACCTCGAGAAGGCGGTTGCCGAGCGCCAGCCGATCGGTTCCCTGAACGTGGATTCGCGCTTCGACGCTCTGCGGGGAACTCCGCGGTTTCAGACGATCCTGACGAAGGCCGGACTCCCCTGAGGATCGGCGCGGCCGTCCTCTTGACGCTCGCGCTCGGCGGACCGGCCGCCGCGCAGACGACGACCGGCGGCGTCGAGGGGGTGGTCCGCGACGGCGCCGGCGGGGCGCTGGCGGGCGTGTCCGTCGAAGCCTCGAGCCCGAGCCTTCCGGGCACACGCCGCGCGACGACCGACGCGGCCGGGCGATTCCGACTGCCCACGCTGCCGCCGGGAGCGTATCGCGTCCGGGCCGTGCGGCCGGGATTTCGCGCCGCGGAGAAGACGGCGTCGGTCGCGCTCGGCGCCACGGCGCGGGTCGATCTCGATCTCGAGCCCGCCGCCGAGGCCTCGGTCGTGGTCTCGGGAGTGGCGTCCTCGATCGACCCCGCGACGACGACCGGCGGGACGAGCTACGACGCCCGGGTCGTCGCGCACCTGCCGACGGGCCGCAACTATTCCGACATCGTGCAGGCGAACCCCGGCGTCTCGACAGACCGCGGCGACACGCAGGGGAGGTCGCTCGCGCTGACGATCTATGGCGCGACGTCCGCGGAGAACCAGTGGATCGTGGACGGGGTCGACACCACCAACGTCTACAAGGGAATCCAGGGCAAGGCCTTCGCGACCGAGTTCGTGCAGGAGGTGGAGGTCAAGACGGGCGGCTACCAGGCCCAGTACGGCGGGGCGCTCGGCGGCGTGATCAACGTCGTGACGAAGTCGGGCGGCAACGAGTACCACGCGGACGCCTTCGCCTACTACGACTCCAACGGCACGGCGTCCCACCAGGTCTTCCTGCCGGGCGATTCGCTGATCAACCAGATGCGGGTCGCCAGCGGCCAGCGGGTGGACGCCGGCGCCGACCTCGGCGGATTCCTGGTCAAGGACCGGCTCTGGATCTTCGGCGCGTACGACCGCGTGGATTTCCGCGGGCAGGTCGCGCGCGTTCAGGCGTCAGACTACGTTTCCACGGCCGACCGCTTTCCGCTCGAGACGACCGACGATCTCTTCACGGCGAAGCTGACCTGGAACGCCGCGCCGTCGACGACCGTCGTGGCCTCGGTCTTCGCCGACCCCTCGACCAACTCCGGCGCCGCGGGCGCCGATCCCCGCCAGGGCGTCGGCGACACGTACGTCACGCCGATCACCAACCTCGACCCGGCGACGTGGAGGTCGACGCGCTCTCTCGGCGGGACCGACTACGCGCTGACGCTCAGCCAGCTCCTCGGCTCGGGTGCCAGCGTGTCGCTGCAGGGCGGATTTCACCGCGACGAGGATGCGTTGTCGGCGGACCAGCGCGTGCGCGTCGAGGACGCGACCTGCCAGGGGGGAACCCCCGACGCTCCCTGCACCCGGATCGCCGCCCCGACGGCGTACTTCGGCTACGGCGGGATCGTCGGCGTCACGGACCACGCGGTGTCGCAGCGCGCGCTCGGCCGCGCCGAGGGAACTTTCTACGCCGGCAATCACCAGATTCAGGGCGGTGCCGGGTACGCCGACGCCCAGACGACGACGCACGGCTCGGCGACCGGCGGCCAGCAGGTCACGATCCTGAACCCGTACGGAACGACGTATTACCAGCACGATTTCATCGCCGCGAGCGTCCAGGACCTGACGCCGGTCGCCAACGCGGTGCGCCACGTCGACATCCGGTCGTACTCGGCCTACGCCCAGGACTCGTGGAAGGCGGGTCCGGGCCTGACGATCAATGCGGGACTGCGCTGGGACGGGCAACAGACGCGGAGCCAGTACGGCGGCACGGTGCTCGGTCTCTACGACGGCTGGCAGCCCCGCGTCGGCGTCACGTGGGACCCGTGGAAAAACGGCGCCACGAAGATCTACGGCTTCGTCGGCCGCTTCGACTACGCGCTCCCGACGGCACTCGTCCTCAACTCGTTCGCGAGCATCACGCGCCTCCTGACCTGCAATTACAGCCTCACCGAGGTGACGCCCCAGCCCCCCATTCTCGGCTGCGAGCAAAACCCCAACGTCCTCGTCGCGCCGTACGGCGACGTCGTCGACTCGGGTCTCTCGCCGGGCTACCAGGACGAGCTCACGCTCGGCGTCGAGCGCCTCGTCGCTCCCGGCCTGACGGTCGGCCTGAAGGGGACCTACCGGCGCCTCGGGAACGTGATCGAGGATCGCTGCGACTTCGACTATTCGATCGTGGGCACCTCGTGCGCGCTCGTGAATCCGGGCTCGACCGCGACGTACGCGCGCGGCGACGCCCCGGTCTGCGACGGGTTCGACGTGGATGGCCGGTGCACCGCCTCGGGCCCACCGACGCCCGCCGCGAGCCGGATCTATCGCGGGATCGAGCTCGTCGCCCGGCAGTCGTTCTCGACCGATCTCTGGCTCCAGGCGAGCTACGTCTACTCGTCGCTGCGGGGCAACTACGACGGCGGCGTCAACCAGGCGACCTACGGCCAGACCTTTCCCGGTTACAGCAGCGCGTTCGACTATCCGGCGCTGTGGCACGACGCTTCCGGAACGCTGGCTCTCGACCGGACCCACCGCCTCCGGCTCGACGGCTTCTGGGTCACGCCGTGGAAGCTCTGGATCGGGCTGCAGGCGTTCGTCGAGACCGGCGCGCCGCTCGACCGGCTGGGCTACTTCGACCAGAACTACGGGTCGCTCGTCTTCCTGGTCCCGCGGGGCTCGGCCGGGCGCCTGCCGACGCTCTGGGAGGGGAATCTCTCGCTCGGCTACCCGATGACTCTGGGTCCCGTGACCGTCACGCTGCAGGCGTATCTCTACAACCTCTTCAACAACCAGATCGCGACGTCGACCGACGAGGAATGGTCGATCGGACCGGCCGTCGGCTATCCCGCGACCGTCTTCGACCCGAACCAGCAGCCGATGAACCCCGATTACGGCAAGGTCACGGCGCGCTCGGCGCCGCGATCCTTCCGCGCCGCGGTGCGCGTGACCTTCTAGGGGGTGGGCGCCGAAACCCGCGCGAGCTCCCGCTCGAGAAAGCGGCGCTCGGCTTCGTTGCCGACGAGCGCGAGCGCGCGGCGATACGCCGTCGCGGCGTCGCCGGCGCGGCCGAGCCGGGCGAGCAGCTGCGCCCGCGCGGCCGGCAGCCGGTGGTAGTCGGGCAGCCGGCCGCTGGCGTCGAGCGCGTCGAGCAGGCGCAGACCTTCGCCGGCGCCGCGGGCTTCGGCGACGGCGGCGGCGTGGTTGAGCTCCACGACTGGAGAAGGGAAGCGCCGGAGGAGCTCTCCGTAGAGCGCGGCGATCTGCGGCCAGTCCGTCTCCGAGGGGTGCTTCGCCTCGGCGTGCAGGGCCGCGATCGCGGCCTGCAGGGCGTAGTAGCCGGGCCCGCCTTCGCGCAGCGCGCTCTCGGTCAGGGAGAGACCCTCGCGGATTTCCTCGGTATCCCACAGTCCGCGCTCCTGATTCTCGAGCAGCACGAGGTCGCCGTCGGGATTCGCGCGTGTCGCCCGCCGCGAGTCGTGGAGCAGCAGGAGCGCGAGCACCGCCCGGGCCTCGGTCGAGCGGGGCAGCAGGCCGACGAGGGTCCGCGCGAGCCCGATCGCCTCCGCGCACAAGTCCGAGCGGACGAGCTCGGCGCCGGAGCTTGCCGCATAGCCTTCATTGAAGATCAGGTAGAGCGTCGCCAGGACGCCGTCGAGCCGCTCCGGCAGCTCGGCTTCCGGGGGGACGCGGTAGGGAATGCCCGCGAGGCGGATCTTCTGCTTCGCGCGGACGAGGCGCTGGGCCATCGTCGGCGTCGGCACGAGGAAGGCTCGGGCGATCTCCTCGGTCGTCAGGCCGCCGAGGGTCCGCAGCGTCAGCGCGACGCGCGCCTCGAGCGAGAGGGCCGGGTGGCAACAGGTGAAGATCAGCCGCAGGCGGTCGTCGGCGATTCGACCGTCGGCCGCGTCCTCGAAGTCGGGCGCCGAGTCCACGCGCGTCGCTTCCCACCGCGCGAGCTCATCCCGCCGTTCGCGGAACCGGACGTCCCGGCGGAGCCGATCGATCGCCTTGTGGCGAGCCGTCGCCACGAGCCAGGCGCGCGGCTGGTCGGGGACGCCGTGGCCGGGCCATTGCTCGAGGGCCGCCGTGAAGGCATCCTGGATCACCTCCTCCGCCAGGTCGAAGTCTCCGACGAGGCGGATGAGTGTGGCGAGGATCCGGCCTCGCTCTTCGCGGTAGAGGCCCTCGAGCGACATGTGCCGGGTGCTAGCCGTGCATCTCCATGATGGGACGGACCTCGATCGAACCGATCCGGGCCGACGGCACGCGCGCGGCGATGCCGGTCGCCTCGTCCAGGTTCGAGGCCTGGATCATGTAGAAGCCGCCGAGCTGCTCCCGGGTCTCGGCGAACGGCCCGTCGGTCGTGGCCGGCTTTCCGTTACGGACTCGGACGGTCGTGGCAGTCGTCGTGGGCTGGAGGGGGTCGCCGCCGATCCAATGGCCGCTCTTCTTGATCGAGTCGGTGAAGGACATGTACTCCTGGAACATCCTGCCGCGATCTTCCTCGCTCATCGAAGCCCACTTGGATTCCGCGTCGTAGATCAAGAGCAGATAACGCATGATTCGTCTCCTTTCGGCAGTGAGTCGAACGGGGTAGGCCCGAATCGACAACCCGCGGCCGATGAATCGGCGGTCCGGAGATATTCTCCCGCCAGGGAGAAAAAGCCCATGCGAAGGCGCTTCGGAGTCGTCGCGGTCCTGCTCGGCACGGTTCTCGGGGCATCGGCCGGCGTGTCCACGGCGGCGCCTCAGTCCGGCCCCCCGGGAGACCTCGGCAAGATCGACTTCCCGGCCTCCGGGACGCCCCGGGCGATGCCCGACTTCCTGCGCGGCGTCCTCCTCCTGCACAGCTTCGAGTACGACGACGCCGCCGAAGCTTTCCGGGAGGCTCAGAAGGCAGACCCGGGCTTCGCGATGGCCTACTGGGGCGAAGCGATGACGTACAACCACCCGCTCTGGATGCAGCGGGACCGGGGCGCGGCGGTGAAGGCCCTGGACCGGCTGGCGCCGACGGCGGCCGAGCGGCGCGCCAAGGCGCCGACCGAGCGGGAGAAGCTGTACCTCGACGCCGTCGAGGCGCTCTACGGCGACGGCGACAAGGCCGCGTGCGACCTCGCCTACGCCGCGGCGATGCGCCGGCTCCACGAGCGCTTTCCGGACGACCTCGACGCGGCCGCGTTCTACGGCCTGGCCCTCCTCGGCACGTGCGAGGACAAGCGCGACGTGAAGACCTACATGGAGGCGGCGGCCATCGTCGAGGAGGTCTTCGCGAAGAACCCGAAGCACCCCGGCGCCGCCCACTACCTGATCCACTGCTACGACGACCCCGTCCACGCGCCGCTCGGCATGCGGCCGGCCCGTGTCTACGCGACGATCGCGCCGGCGGCCGTCCACGCGCTCCACATGCCGTCGCACATCTTCTTCGCCTCCGGCATGTGGGAAGCGGCGGTCGCCTCGAACGACGCGTCGTGGGACGCCTCGGTCGCGCGGGCGGAAAAGAAGGGGCTCGGTCCGGGCGCGCACAGCTTCCACGCCCTGTCGTGGCGCGAGTACGCGCTGCTCCAGCTCGGCCGCTGGCAGGCCGCGCGCGCCGACCTGACGACGATGGAATCCGACGCGAAGGCCGCGCCGACGCCGCTGACCGAGAGCAGTCTCTCCTCGATGCGCGCGGCCTGGATCGCCGACACGCGCCGCTGCGACGGGGCGCTGCCGCCCGCGTCGGCGACGGCGCCGCGCGATCACTTCGCGCGCGGCCTCTGCGCGCTCGGCGCGGGCGACCGGGTGGGCGCGGAGGCGGCGCTCTCGAAGCTCCAGGCGCCGGAGCCGGCGAGCGAGGAGGGACACGGCCACGGCGCCGCGGCGACGCCGGCCTACGGCGAGCGCGGCGGGGCGTCGGTGCCGAAGGTGATGGCACTCGAGCTCGAGGCGCTCCTGGCGCTCTCGCGCGGCGACCGGGCCGCGGCCGAGCGCCTCGCTCTCGAGGCTGCCGCCGTCGAAGACGCGATGTCCTTCGAGTTCGGGCCGCCCCTCGTGGTCAAGCCCGCGCACGAGCTCGCGGGGGAAGTTCTGCTCGCCGCCGGCAAGCCCGGCGACGCGCGGCGCGAGTTCGAGACCGCGCTGGCGCGCAACCCGGCACGCGCTCTGTCGCTCCAGGGGCTCGCGAAGGCCGAGGCGGCCGCCGGCGACGCGGCCGCGTCCCGGGAGACCTGGGCCAGGCTCGCGCAGCAGTGGAGCCGCGCCGACGCGAATGTCCCGGGGCGAGCGGAGGCGGTCGCGGGTTCCCGCTAGGCTTCCCGGGTTCGGATCCGCGCAGGCTCGGCGGCTGTCACACGCCGCCGCCTCGCCAACCACAGCACGAATCCGGTGATCGAAAGGATTCCGGGCGTCAACCCGAGAACCGCGTAGAGCAGCTTGACCGGAAGGCCGCCGTACTGGCCGAAGTGGAGCTCGCCCATCGCAACGTCGAACTGCTCGGCGCCGGCGGCTTTCCGGATGTCGACGGCGTGGACGACGGCGCCCGTCGCGGCGTCGATCTCGACGCGGCTCCTCCCGAGCCCGTCGCTGCCCCCGAGCCAGAACGGCGTGTCGGGGACGCTGCCGGTGACGGTGATGGGCTCGCCGGGCGCGGCGGGCGTGTAGATCCCGGTCGGCGCGAAGCCCGGGAGCGCGGCGCGCGCGGTGGCGACCGCTTTCGTGAACGACGTCGCGACGGGCGCGTTCGGCGGCGTGGCGGTGCGGTCGAGGCGGTAGTGTTCCGGCGTGAAGACGTCGAGCAGCATCCAGAAGCCCGTGACCGCCATCAGCAGGTTGAAGAGCACCGCGCCGACGCCCGCCAGCAGGTGCAGGTCCTTCGAGAAACGCCGGAGGCCCCGGCGCCAGCGGACACCCCGGCGGAACGGCTTGACGAGCGAGCGCCGGTAGACCCAGAGGCCGGTCAGGCCCGAGGCGAAAAGCACGACGCCGGAAAGCGCCACCGCGGTCTCGCCCCACGGCGAGAAGAGCAGCGTGTAGTGGAGAAAGAGCAGCACGGTCGCGATCGAGTCGTTCTGGTGGTATTCGCCGACGACCTTCGCGCGATACGGGTCGACCACGACCGCCGAGTAGCGTCCCGCCTCGACGACGATGAAAGGGAGCGCGCGGTGGCGTTCCCTCGGCAGCTCCGTGCCGAAGAGGCGCGCCGTGGGACGCGCGGCGCGGACCGCGGCGAAGGCGCCGTCGAGGTCGATTCCGGTCCCGGTCGGCTCGACCCGCAGCATCCGGCGAAACTGCCAGGCGTCGAGGTCGTCGCGGAAGACGACGCCGACGCCGGTCATGCCGATGACGAAGAGCAGGAGGCCGGCCGCGAGCCCCATCCAGCGATGGAGCACGTAGACGCGCCGGTCCGCGCGCGCCGCCATCAGAACGCCCAGCCCACGCGCACGCGGACGTTGCGTGGCGCGCCCGGAAGGACGTAGAGCGAATCGTAGGAGCCCACGAAGTAGCGCAGATCGGCCACGTTGTTCACGTTCAGCTGAAGCGAGACCCGGCCGAGCCGGTAGGACACGCTCGCGTCGAGGAGCCCGTACGCCGGCAGCTGAAAAGTGTCGTACAGGTCCCCCGACTGCGAGGAGTAGTACCGACCACCGACGCCGAAGCCGAGCCCCGACAGCGCTCCGGAGCGCAGCTGGTAGCCCATCCAGCCGCTGAACGTGTTGCGCGGCGCGCCCTGCGTGGGTGTTCCGACGGGGATGTCGTTGTCCTCGGTCACGACCGCGTCGGTGTAGGCATAGGCCGCCGTGAGGTTCCAGCCCGGCAGGATCCGCCACGCCGCCTCGAGCTCGACGCCCTGACTGCGCTGAGCGCCGGTCGTGACGGAGAATTCCGGGTGGCGCGGGTCGGGTGTCGCGACGTCGTTGCGGGTCAGACGGAAGAAGGAGAGGGTGCCCGTCAAAGCGCCGGAGGGCAGCGCCGCCTTCACGCCCGCTTCCCACTGCGTCGCCGTCTCGGGCGGCAGCAGCGCCCCGGCCGAGCCCTCGGCGACGTACTCCCGCCCGGTCTGGGGGTTGAAGGACTGCGAATAGCTCGCGTACGCGGCGGCGCCGGCCGCGATCTGGAACGTCGTGCCGAGGCGCGGCGAGAAGTGATGGGCGTCGGAAGTTTCGCCGGTCTCGTCGCTCGAGGAGGCCTGGTCGAAGCGGCCGCCGACCGTCGCCGTCCAGCGCGACGACAGGCGCGCCTGGTCCTGGACGTAGACGCCGACGGTGTCGCTCGTGGTCTCGCCGGCGAAGGTGGAGTCCATCGCCGGGAAAACCGCGTCGTAGACCGGCGCGAAGACGTCGAGCGTCATGAACTGGGACGGGTCTTCGAAAGTGATCGTCCGGTCGTCGAAGGTGAGGTGGTCCCGGAAGTATTCGACGCCGACGAGGACCTCGTGGTCGACGGATCCGGTGCGGGTTCGCCACGTCGCCGACGTGTCCACGTCGAAGTCGTTCCAGTCGCTGTGGTACGTGTAGGGATACATGGAGAGGGTGCGCTCGTCGTCCCCGAGCTGGAGCGGATAGAGGATCCGCTCGTTGTCCGTGTGGTACCAGGTCGCGCGGAAGTTCTGGTTCACCGAGAGGTCGCTCGAGAACTGGTGCGTGAACTGGTAGCCGCCCTGCGCGTTCCATTCGACGTTCCCGTTCGAGCGGCCCGGCTCGCCGACGAAGAGCGACACGGGGATCTCGCCGTTGACGTTGGGCAGAACCGTCCCCTGGGCGGGCAGCGGCATGCCGAGCTGGTCTTCGTCGCGCCGGTAGCGGGTCAGCAGCGTGAACTTCGTCGACGCGTCGACGTCCCAGGTCAGGGCCGGCGCCACGAAGAAGCGTTCGCGGTTCTCGAAGTCGACGAAGGAGTCGGACGTCTGGTACAGGGCGGACAGTCGGCCATACACGGTCTTCGCGTCGTCGAACGAGCCGCCGGCGTCGAGCGTCGGCTGGTAGCCGTCCCAGGAGCTGGCCGTCAGCTCGAGCTCGCCGAAGGCGTCCTGTCGCGGCCGCTTGGTCACGACGTTGACGAGGCCGCCGGGCGTCCCGTAGCCGTAGAGCATCGACGTCGGCCCCTTGAGCACTTCGACTCTGTCGAGGCCGAAGATCTCCTCGCCCATGCCGCCGTTGGAGCCGCGCAGGCCGTCGGTGTGCGTCGTGAACGCGGCGTCGAAGCCGCGGATGCGGTAGTAGTCCCAGTCCTGGTAGTAGCCGCCGACGGAAACGCCGGACACGTTCTGGAGCGCCTCGTCGAGCCGCTGCGTCCCGCGATCGTCCAGAAGCTGCCGGTCGACGACGGAGACGGCCTGCGGAATTTCGAGCAGCGGCGTCTCGGTCTTCGTCGCCACGGCGCTGTCGCGGACGGCGTAGCGGGGCGGGCTCGTGACGGTGACGCGATCTTCCACGGGCGCGACGGCGAGCTCGAAATCGGCGCGCGCCTCGATCCCGGAGACGGCCGTCACCGAGCGGGAATCGGTCCGGAATCCGGCGGCGGTGACGACGATCGAGCAGGCGCCCTCGGGGAGCGAGAGCGCATAGCCGCCGTCGTCCCGTGTGAGAGCGCGGCGCCTGACGGATCCGCACGTGGCCTCGACTTCGGCGCCTCGGATGCGGGACCCGGAGACGTCTTTGACGACGCCGGAAACCCGGCCCTCCGCCCTCGGGGCGGAAGAGGCGGCGGACGGATCGGCGGGGCCCTCGCCCGGGTCGGCGGCGAGGGTGACGGTGAACAGGACGGCGGCGGCGAGGGACGGCATGAAACCTCCTCCGGCGTCGGGGCGGGGGAGGCGGCCCGCCGATAGAATCAGCGGGCCGGCGCCCGTGCGCCCTGCGCGTGCGAAAAACGGTTGCGAGACCCGGCGTTCGGCGCCCGACGGTCGTTAACGGCGGCCGTCGGGATCTGAGCATCAATTGAGACGGAGTCTCAATATCAGGGAAAGCCTAAGCGCTCTCCCTTGGGGCTGTCAAGCCGATTCGTTCACTGAGCCTGGCGGAGCTCTCGCGCGAACGCGGCGCGGATCGGAGCCCCCGTCACCCTTGCCCTCTCCCCCGAGGGGGGAGAGGGAGTGAGTTGCTCAGCTCGGCCGCTTCCCCTCGATCCTCGCGATCGCCCGCGTCGCCGCCCACGACGGCGTGAGGTCGATGATGCCGCCGACGTGCGCCATCGGATGGGACGCGATCTCCCGCAGTTCCGGCAGCGCGGCCGCGGCCGCCGGACCGATCTTGCCGAGGGCGTTCGCCGACTCTCGGAGCACGTCGATCGACTGCCCCGGCGCGCGGCACGCCGCGGCGAGTGCGGGCACGGCGGGGGCGGCGGACGGGCCGATCGCGCCGATCGCGATCGCGGCCTCGGCCCGGACGATGGGGTCCGCGTCGGTCAGGCGCGCGGTCAGGGCGGACAGGGCCGGCAGCGCCGCCGGCCCGAGCTTCGAGAGCTCGAGGGCGCAGAGGCCGCGCACGACCGGATCGGGATCCGACAGTGCCGAGGCGAGCGCGGCCACACCCGCGGGGACGCGGGGCGCCTTCACGGAATCGGCCTTCTTCCAGCCGGCCGGTCCGGTCTGCGCGATGATGAGGTTGTCGACGCCGAGAACGTAGCCGGTCGACGCCGCGCTCTTGCCGAGGCAGACGTAGGTCACGGTGTGGCGCCCCTTGGCCAGGCGCGGGAAGCCGATCTGGTAGTCGAGGCCGACGTACGTCTCGAGGGCGTAGCCGTCGAAGGAGAGCTGCGGCCGCACGTCCGCGCCGGGCTCGTGCTCGAGCACCGGGGCGACGGGCGTCTGGCCGTCGAGGAGCACCTTGTAGATGCCGTAGTCCGAGCCCTGCGCGACCTGGGTCGAGAGCTCGTAGTCGCCGGCCTCGGCGACGTCGAAGGGAATGGTCAGGCTCGAGCCCGGGCCGTCGGCCTGGAACACGACGACGTCCTTGGCCCAGAAGAGGTCCTTCACGACCTCGGCCTTGCCCCTCTCCGCCTGGATCCCGTCCATCGCCGACTCGACCTCGAACTGCACGGCGTTGCCCTGCGGGAGCCGCGCGGTGCCGTAGGGAATCGGCGGCAGCCCCGCGGCGATGCCGTCCTGGTACCAGTAGGAGACCGACGACATCAGGTCGTTGCGCACGCCGTACGGCGACTTGATCGAGCCGTCCTGGTTGTACGTCCAGCCGAGGTGCTCGATGTCGAAGTGGAGCGATTTCTGAAACGGGATCGGATCCCAGACGTGCCAGCGGTAGCCCGTCATGTGCGTGCCGAGGCCCGTGCCGTCGGCGACCGTGACGCCGGCGTACAGCCCGCTCGTGACGTGGAGGCCCCACGCGTCGGTGAAGTAGTCCTCCGAGCCCGTGCCCTTCAGCGACGGAGTCCGCTCGCCGTCGACGAAGAAGCGGTCGTCGCCCTCGCCGAACCAGCCGGCCTCCGGCTGGAGCACCGAGAGGACCGTGCCGACGTAGAAGCCGCGCCCCTTCACGTCGAGGAAGACGTACGGCTTGCCGTCGTCGGGAGCGGGCAGCTCCTGCCGGTAGCGCGCGTGGAAGTACGCGGTGTCGGCCGGCAGCGAGGCGACCTTCGCCCAGTCCACGTGAAAGTAGAGGTGGTCGACGCGCCGGCGCCCCTCGTTGGTCAGCGTCACGCGGCAGGACTTCCGAAACGGCATCGGCCAGTAGCTGTTGCGCGCGCGGCCGTCGGAGCTCGCGCGGATCATCGACGACTCGACCTTGCGTTCGTAGCCGAAACCGACGCCGAAGAAGTCGCCGAGCGGCGCGTCGACGGAGGCCTCGGGGCTGCCGTCGTAGTAGACGCGCAGGCGGAGCAGGCGCGGCCACGCGTACTCGTTGGCGGCGATCGTGATCCAGAGGTGCGTGATCACGCCCGGGCCCTGCAGGTCGGCGAGCACCGCCTCTTCGCCCGGGATCATGTACCAGCGGTCGTTGTTCGAGTCGGGATCGGGATCCGACGAGGAGGAGCGGCGCGCCGAGTAGTCCTTGAGCCTGGCGAACTCGAGCGGGTCCTGCTGGGCGGAGGCGGCGGCAGCGGCGAAGCCGAGCGCGATGGCGAGCGCGGGGGCGAGGCGGCGGATTCTCATGGCGAGCTCCTTCGGTGCGTCAGCGGGCGAGGAGCGCTTCGACGCTCTCGCGAAAGACCTGCGTGTGAAAGTCGACGTCGGCTTCGGTCGTGTCGGGCGCGATCAGGGCCATGTTGTGGAACGGCGTCATGAGGATGCCGCGGTTCAGCGCGGCCAGGTGCATGTAGCGATCGAGCGTCGGGTCGATCGCCGCCGCGGCTTCGGCGCCGTTTTTCGGCGGCGCCGCGCGGAACCAGTACTCGGCGCGGCAGCCCAGACGCGTGACGTGCCAGGGGAGGCGGTGGTCCGCGATCACGCCCTCGACGCCGTCGGCGAAGCGCCCGGCGAGCGGGATCGTCTTCGCGTAGGCCGCCTCGGTCAGGACGTGCTCGAGGGTGGCGCGCATGGCCGCGAGCGACAGGGCGTTGCCCGCGAGCGTCCCGCCGATCCCGCCGGTGTCGGCGCCTTCGACGGTCGTCGCGGCGCGGACGCGCTCGGCGACTTCCGCGGAAAGCCCGTACGCCGCGGCCGGGACGCCGCCCGCGAGCGGCTTGCCGATCGTCAGGATGTCCGGCGAAAGTCCGTGCGCCCGCGTGTAGCCGCCCGGACCCGCCGAGATCGTGTGCGTCTCGTCGAGGACGAGGAGCGTGCCCGCGCGCCGGGTCGCCTCGCGGAGCGCGGCGTGGAAGCCCGGTTCCGGGTGGACGATGCCGATGTTCGTCATCACCGGCTCGGCGAGCACGCAGGCCACGTCGCCGGCGGCGAGCGCGCGCTCGAGCGCGGGGACGTCGGTGAACTCGACGACGCGCGTCGTCACGGCCGGGTCGACCGGCGGCCCGAGGTTGCCGTCGCGCGGTCCGACGGTCGCGTTTCGCAGCGTCGCGAAGGTCTCGTCGACCGTGCCGTGGTAGCACCAGTTGAAGACGAGGATCCGCGGGCGCCTCGTGACGTGGCGGGCGAGGCGGATCACGAAGCGGTTCGCGTCGGTCGCCGTCAGCGTCGTCTGCCAGAAGGGGAGGCCGAAGCGCCGGGCGAGCTCCTCGCCGACCCAGACGGCGTCCTCCGTCGGCAGCATGAACGTCGCGCCGCGGCGGGCGCGTTCGGCCGTGGCGGCGACGGCGGCGGCCGGAGCGTGGCCGGTCATCGCGCCGGTGTCCCCGAGGCAGAAGTCGAGGTAGCGGTGGCCGTCGACGTCGGTGAAGTGCGCGCCGGACCCCTCGGCGACGAACACCGGAAAGGCGCCCGCCCACCGGACCATCCAGTTCATCGGCACGCCCCCGAGAAGGCTCTTCTGGGCCCGTGCGAAGAGGTCCCGTGAGCGCGGGTGGGCCTCGACGAACCGCTGCTCCTCCGCCGCGAGGCGTTCCTCGAGCCGGGCCCGATCGATCGGCATGGGTGGCGCGGATCTTAATGCGGTCCGAACTTACGGCAGAATCGGCCGTATTTACCCGGCAGCCGATTTTCGGAGGAGGAGAGAGGTATGCGCGTTTTCCGCATCGCGATCGCGGGCCTTCTGGGCGCGTCCCTGGGATTTGCCGGGGATGCTCCGTTGAAGGGTCCCGAAATGGCCGACCTGAACCGCAACGTCGAGGCCTGCACGGACTTCTTCGAGTTTTCCAACGGCGCCTGGCGCGCCGTCAACCCGATTCCCCCGGAGCAACCGCGCTGGAGCCGCCGCTGGAAGGCCGGCGAGGACGCCAAGGACCAGTTGAAGGGCCTCCTGGAGGAGGCGGCCGCGGTGAAAAACGCCCCGAAGGGCTCGACCGAGCAGCTCATCGGGGACTTCTACGGGGCGTGCATGGACGAGGCGGAGATCGACCGACTCGGCGTCAAGCCCATCGAGGGCTGGCGCGCCGACATCCGGGCGATGAAGACGGCGGCGGACCTCGATCGCATGATCACCCGGTTCCAGAGCTACGGCGTCTTCGTCCCGTTCGCGATCTTCGGCGGCTCCGACAACCACAATCCGAACGACGTCATCGCGCAGATCGTCGCCTCAGGCCTGGGGCTCCCGGACCGCGACTACTACGTCAAGACCGAGAAGCGCTTCGTGGAGGCCCGCGAGAAGTACCTCGCCCACGTCGCGAAGACCTTCGAGCTCGCCGGCGCGACGCCGGCCGACGCGAAGACGGCGGCCGCGGCCGTGATGCGGATGGAGACCGACCTCGCGAAGGCCTCGCTCGACAACATCGCGCTGCGGGATCCCAAGGCGACCGACCACAAGATGACCCTGGCGGAGCTCCAGAAGCTCACGCCGAAGTACGACTGGACGGCGGCGTTCCGCGCGCTCGACGTCAAACCCGGTGACGTCAACGTCGCCGAGCCGAAGTTCCTGCAGGAGGTCGAGCGGCAGCTCGGCGCCGTTCCGATCGCCGACTGGAAGACGTACCTCGACTGGCAGCTCCTCGACTTCGCGTCGCCTTCGCTGTCGAAGCCGTTCGTCGACGAGAACTTTGCGTTCAACGGCGCCTACCTCGCGGGCCAGAAGGAGAACAAGCCGCGCTGGAAGCGGTGCGCGGAACAGGCCGACCGGCTGCTCGGCGAGGCCCTCGGCAAGAAGTACGTCGAGAAGTACTTCCCGCCGGAGGCCAAGGCCCGGATGCAGGAGATGGTCAGGAACATTCTCCTCGCGATGAAGGAGACGATCGACGGCCTCGACTGGATGAGCCCCGAGACGAAGAAGAAGGCTCTCGAGAAACTGTCGACCTTCAACCCGAAGATCGGCTATCCCGACAGGTGGAAGGACTACAGCCACGTCGCGATCTCGCGGGCGTCGTACTGGAACGACGTCCTCGCGGGCCGGAAGTTCGTGACCGACGACAACCTCGCGACGATCGGCAAGCCGGTCGACCGCGGCCGCTGGGGCATGACGCCGCCGACCTCGAACGCCTACTACAACCCGCTCCTGAACGAGATCGTCTTCCCGGCGGGGATTCTCCAGCCGCCGGCGTTTTCCCTCTCGGCGAACGACGCCGTGAACTACGGCGCGATCGGCGTCGTCATCGGCCACGAGATCAGCCATGGCTTCGACGACCAGGGAGCGCAGTTCGACGCGACGGGGCGGCTCGAGAACTGGTGGTCGGCCGAGGACCTGAAGAAGTTCCAGGAGAAGACCGCCTGCGTCGTCAAGCAGTTCGACGCCTATGAGGTCGAGCCGGGCATCCACGAGCAGGGCAAGCTCGTGGCGGGGGAGTCGATCGGCGACCTCGCGGGCGCGCGGATCGCCTACCGCGCGTTCCAGATCGCGCAGAAGGGCAAGCCGCCGCTGCCGACGATCGACGGCTACACGCCGGATCAGCAGTTCTTCATCGCGTGGGGGCAGTTCCGCGGCGACGCGACCCGGCCGGAGACGGCGCGGCTGATGGCGCAGGGCGATCCGCACCCGATCGGCAAGTTCCGCGTCATCGGGCCGCTGTCGAACCTGCCGGAGTTCGCGAAGGCGTTCGGCTGCAAGCCGGGCACGCCGATGGTGCGGCCCGAGAACGAGCGCTGCGACGTCTGGTGACGCGGATCGGCTGACGGGCCTGCCGAAGGGGCGCGCCGGTTTGACGGGCGCGCCCTTTCCGGTATCATGCGCCGTTCCTTACGCGGGGTCGTAGTTCAGTTGGTTAGAACGCCGGCCTGTCACGCCGGAGGTCGCGGGTTCGAGTCCCGTCGGCCCCGCCACTCATCCGGGCTCATCCCCCCGCGTGCAATGCGCGCTCCTCTGCTACGGTGCCGTCTCGATGTCGGGCAATCTCCAGCTCTTCTCGAAGAGCGGCTTCTCGGGCCCGTAGAAGCGAAATAGAACTTCAAACCTTCTGTCGGCACTGGTCGGAATCCAGTTCGAGTCCTTCCCAGCGGGCGGCTTGGGACCGAAATAGACGTCCACCGACCCGTCGGCGTTCTTCTGGAGATCGGGGTTCTGGGAGGATCGGCTGGCCCGCTGCATGTCGCGGATGAGGGCGTGCGTGTCGCGGTCGTAGGCGGTGGCGGACCAGTACTGTGTGACGGGCGTGTTGGCCGGAATGCGGAGCCGATACGAGTTTCGGCCCTCGAGGCCGTGGCCGTCCTTGTCGCGGAACGTCATCAGGTAGAACTGACCGGCACCGAAGTGCTTCGCGCTGAAGAAGCCGAGGGTGTACGCGACACCGCGGCTGTCGACGGGGTACTTGTCCGGATCGGCGAAAAACGTCGACATGCCCTGGACGACCTCGGGCGACGCTGGTACGTACCAGTGGCCGCCTTCGTAGTAGGCGGGCGGGAAGTACGCGTTCTCGTACCTGTCCACGAGCCAGGCATGCGCCTCGTCGACGGCACCCTGGAGAATCTCCTGCATTGTCGAGTCGGGATTGAAGGGCTTTCCCTTTTCGATGCCGAAGGACTTGAGGCTGTCGATCATGGCCTTGTCGCGGGTCTGCCAGGCCTCGCTCTGAACGACTCGGGCGAGAGACTGAAAGTAACGAAGGTCCCAGGGGATGGTCGCGTCGTAAATCACATCGATGGCGTCGATGAACTGGGTCGGCGGCGGATGAACAGCCTCTGAGAGTGGGTAGAGCTGGATTTGCTTTCCATATGCGACGGCTTTGGCCAGATCTGCCTCGCTGCTGCCCTTGAGAATGGAGCGCAGAAGGGCGTAGCCCTGGTAGGTGTAGGACGGAAGGACTATGTAGCCCGACGGAACCTTGTCCTCGTAGCCCGGGGGAAGGATGAGGTATTTGCCTCCCTTCCCCTTGTCCGCTCCGGCCGGTCCCACGTCTTCGAGCGCGGTTTGCCAGGAGTCGTCGATGGATCCGGTGATCGAGCCCTCCCCCGCGGCGGGGATCTCGAGAACGACCGGCCCAACGTCCTTGGTGTTGAAGAAGGGCATGAAGTAAATCGAGTCGGGGTTCGGGGTGAGCGTCTGGTTCTTCCAGTCGAAGAGGCGCGACCAATAGACGACCTTGTTGCTGCCCTCGCCCGCCTTTGCGTCCCGGACCATCGCCTGGTACATGAGGTCGAAGTTGACGGCGGGTGTGCTCCAGATGACGGCTTCGACAGCTCGGCGCTGGATCGAGCGGCGAGCCAGATCCTCCGGCGAGAGCCTTGACGATGCTTGGGCGACGGCCGGTGCCCTCGTCACGTCTGCGTCCGAGTGCCCGGCCGGTTGGCTCGAGGGCCCGTTCTGGCAGGCAATCAGACTCGAGGCAATCAGCAGCGTGCAGCCGGTGCGAATTGAAGTGGCGCTCATGGACCGCTCCTCTCGGCGACCTCGTTGCAACGGCCCTCCCCACGGAG
>DATJXB010000129.1:0-12780 GCA_035500755.1 Thermoanaerobaculia bacterium
TGTTCTGAACCGTTTCCTTCCCGAGGTAGTGGTCGATCCGGTAGATCTGCTTCTCGGGAAAGACCGAGAGGAGCACCTGGTTCAGGTGCCGGCCGGAGGCGAGGTCGTGGCCGAACGGCTTCTCGACGACGGCCCGCACCCAGCCGTCGCCGACCTTCGCGAGCCCCTCGCGGCCGAGCGCGCCGACGATGGTCTCGTCCTCGTCCGGAGGTGTGGCGAAGTAGAAGATGCGATTGCGTGGACCGCCCCGCTCCTTCTCGATCGCGTCGAGCGCGGCGCCGAGACGGCGGAAGAGCTCGGGGTCGTGGAAGTTCCCGGCGATGTACTGCACCCGGTCGGGCAGATCGCCCGGGCGCCCCTGCGTCGGCGGCGTGAACTCGCGGGCGCCGCTCGACAGGCGCGCGCGGAAATCCTCGTCCGAGTACTCGGTGCGGCCGATGCCGATGATCGCGAAGTCCGGCGAGATCGCGCCGTCGCGATTCAAGTGCGCGATCGCCGGCGCGAGCAGCCGGCGCGCGAGATCGCCGGAGGCGCCGAAGATGACGAGGGTCGCCGGAGGCCGGATCTCCTCCTCGCGCCGCGGGGCCGCCGCCATGGACGTCATGCCGCCACCTCCGGTCCGACCGCCGCGGCGAGCGCCGCGATGCCCTCGGCCGGATCGCCGGCCAATCTCACGCGAGCGACGCGGCGGCCGCGTGCCTGGAGCGCTTCGAAGACGCCGTCGGCCTGGGCCTCGAGCACGCGCCCGAAGTCCCACGGGCGGTTCGGGATCGCCACCGGCGCGCCGGGCGGGCCGGTCAACAGAAGGAACGCGCCGTCCGGGCCGCCCTGGTGGAGCTGGCCCAGGGCCTGCTCGACGGCCGGGCCGAAGCCGGCGGTCGTCGCGATCCGCCGCGTGCGGCGCACCGCCACGCGCAATCCCTCGAGCGCCGCCGCGGCCGCCGGCGCTTCCGCGACGAAAGCGGCGATCGCGAGGTAACCGCGCGGGCTCGTCGTGGAGAGCAGCTCGCCCAGGCTCGCGGCACCGCCGGCCTCGGCCTCGGGCGCGGCGCCGGCGAGAACGCGGTTGGCCCGGTCGCGCGCGTCGCGGGCGTCGGGCTCGTCGAACGGGTTGACGCCGAGGAGCCGCGCGGCGACGGCCGCCGCGAATTGCCAGCGGAACATCTCGGCGCCGAGGTCGAGAGCGTCGCGCCAGAGAAATCCGGCGAGCGGATGTCCGTGCTCGACGAGCGAGGCGAGGAGATGGCCCGCCTCGGGATCTTCAGCGTCCCCCGCGTCGGCGCGCACGAAGAAGCGGTCGGAGCCGTAGACCGCGGGCGGGCCGAGCGGCTCGCCGACGACGGGAACGATGCCCCGCCCTTCCTTGGCCGTCGCGAACGCCACGAGCGCCTCGAGCCACGGTCCGAAGGCAGCGATCGCCGACGCGAGCGACAGCGTGAGCTTGTCGCGGCCGGCCAGGGCCTCCGCCCCGAGGGCGGCCCCGAGGAGCAGGCCCGGGTTCTCCGCCCCGGGCGTCCGACAGGCCTCGGCCATGCGCGCCGCGCGCGCCGCGATTTCCTCGACGTCGGCGCCGACGAGCGCCGCCGGCACGAGGGCGAACTGCGACAGCCCGCCGAAGGCCCCGGGCGCGCGCGGCTCGGCCGGGACGACGGCCCGCACGCGCCGCCGCGTCGCCTCGGTGTCGAGCGCCGAGCCCGCTTCGGTGACGGCGAGGAAGCGGCTCCCCGCGGCGCCGCCGAGGGCCTTCGAGGCCCGGTCGAAGAAGAAGTCGAAGAGGAGGTTCGCTTCGAGGGTCGACCCCGTGCGCGAGGCGACGACGAAGAGGGTCCGCGCGGGGTCATGCGCCTCGGCCGCGGCGGCGACCGCCGACGGCACCGTCGTGTCGAGCACGGAGAGCGCCGGAAATCCCTCGGCCGGCGGGAAGAGCTCCGCAACCGCGCGCGCCGAAAAGGCGGCGTTGCCGGAACCGAGGACCAGCACGCGGTCCGCCTCGGAGCGCAGCCCGTCGGCCAGGCGCCCGAGATCCGGCGCCACGGCGACCATGCGCTCCGGAATCGTCAGCCACCCGAGCGAGCCCTCGATCAACTTTCGGGCGAGCGCCTCCGGGCGCCAGAACGCGGCCTCGCCCGCCCAGATCCGTTCGACGGCCCGTTCGGCCTGGAGCCGCGCCGCCGCCTCCCGGCAACGGGCGGCCGCGCCGTCGGGCTCGAGGTTCAGGCCACCCTCATCGCGCGCTGCTTCTCGCCGATCGCCTTCATCAGGCTGTCGAACGAATCCGAGAACTTCTGGACGCCTTCCTTTTCGAGCTCGACCGAGACGTCGTCGATCGAGATCCCGAGCTCCAGGAGCGCGCGCACGTCCGCGTGGGCGACCGCGCGGTCGTCGCGGACCCGCACCTTCGGGTCGCCGTGGTCGCGATACGCCTCGAACGTCTCCGGCGGCATCGTGTCGACCGAGTTCGGCGCGACCAGCGCCTCGACGTAGTACAGGTCGGGCAGCGACGGGTCCTTGGTCGAGGTCGATGCCCAGAGCGGCCGCTGGACACGGCCGCCCTTTCCGGCCAGCGCCTTCCAGCGCGGCGCGGCAAAAACCTCCTCGAAGGCCTCGTACGCGATGCGGGCGTTGGCGACCGCGAGCTTGGCGCGCAGGGCTTTCGCGCGCGCGTCGCCCCTGGCGGTGAGGGCGTCGAGCTTCTTGTCGACGTTCGTGTCCACGCGCGAGACGAAGAAGCTCGCGACCGAGCGCAGCGCCTCGATCGGCTGGCCGGCCTTGACGCGCTCCTCGAGCGCGGCCTGGTACGCCTCCATCACCGCGCGGTACCGGACGACCGAAAAGAGCAGCGTCACGTTGATGTTGATCCCGTCGGCGAGGCACTGGCGGATCGCGGGCACGCCCTCGGCGGTGCCCGGGATCTTGATCATCACGTTCGGCTTCGCGCACGCCTTCCAGAGGCGCCGCGCCTCGGCGATCGTCCCCGGCGTGTCGTGCGCCAGGTGCGGCCCGACCTCGATCGAGACGAACCCGTCGTCGCCCTTCCGCGCGTCGAAGACCGGGCGGAACACGTCGGCCGCGCCACGGACGTCGCGGATCGAGAGGGCGTCGTAGACCTCGGTCGCGGCCGTGCCCGCCGCGTTCCGGATGTCGGCGTCGTAGAGGTCGCTTCCGGCGATCGCCTTCTCGAAGATCGTCGGGTTGGAGGTCATGCCCGAGAGGCCGTCCTCCGCGATCAGCCTGGCGAGGCCGCCGCCTTCGATCAGGTCGCGGCGGATGTAGTCGTACCAGACGCTCTGCCCGAGCTCTCCGAGTCCCTTCAACCGATTGGCGCTCATGAGTCCCCCTTCTTGAGAACGCCGCGGGCGAAGGCGACGACGTGATCGGCCGTGAAGCCGTACTCGCGGAGCACGACCTCCCCCGGCGCCGACGCGCCGTAGCGGTCCACTCCGATCGAACCGCCGCCGTCGCCGACGTATTTCTGCCAGCCGAGCGTCACCCCGGCCTCGATCGAGATGCGGGCGCGGACCGCCGGCGGCAGCACGTCGTCGCGGTACGCCCGAGGCTGCTTGTCGAAGAACTCCCAGCACGGCATCGAGACCACGCGCGTCGGGACGCCCTCGGCCTCGAGCTTCTGGCGGCCGGCCACGGCCAGCTGGAGCTCCGAGCCCGTCGCCATCAGGATCACCTTCGGCGCCCCGCCCGACGCCTCCGCGAGAACGTAACCGCCGCGCGAGACGTCCCCGCGCGCGCCCGACCGGTCGAGCACCGGGATGTTCTGCCGGCACAGCACGAGGCCGATCGCACCGTCGCGGTGCTCCATGATCGCCCGCCAGGCCTCGACCGTCTCGTTGGCGTCGCCGGGACGGATGATCGTGAAGTGCGGCATCAGCCGCAGCGACATGAGCTGCTCGACGGCCTGGTGCGTCGGGCCGTCTTCGCCGAGGCCGATCGAGTCGTGGGTCCAGACGAAAATCGTCGGAAGCCGGTTGAGCGCCGCCAGGCGGATCGAGGGGCGCATGTAGTCGGAGAAGCAAAAGAAGGTCGCGACGAAAGGCCGCACGCCGCCGTGCCACGACATCCCGTTGGCCATGGCGGCCATCGCGTGCTCGCGGACGCCGTAGTGGATGTTGTTGCCCTGCCCGGTCACGCCGTCGAAGTCGCCGGCGCCCTCGATCTTCGTCTTCGTCGACTCCGAGAGGTCCGCGTCGCCGCCGAGGAGCCACGGCACCTGCGGCGCGAGCGCGTTGATCGCCTTGCCGCTGGCGACGCGCGTCGCCAGCGACTCGCCCGGTTTCCACGACGGCATCCTGGCGTCCCAGCCGGCCGGCAATCCGCCCTTTCGGGCAATCCGCCATTCCTCGGCGAGCTCGGGGTTTGCCCCGGCCCAGGCCTCGAAACGGCGCTCCCAGTCGGCTTCGAGCTTCGCGCCGCGCTCGAGCGCGGTGCGGAAATGCCGCAGCGCCTCGGGAGGCTCGTGGAAGGCGTCCGTCCACTCCCAGCCGAGGTCCTTCTTCGTGAGGGCCACCTCCTCGACGCCGAGCGGGCTGCCGTGCGCCGCGGAAGTCCCGGCCTTGTGCGGCGAGCCGTACCCGATCGTCGTGCGGACCGCGACGATCGAGGGGCGGTCCTCCTCGGCGATCGCCGCGCGGATCGCGGCGTCGATGGCCTCGAGATCCGTGTTGCCGCGCTCGACGCGCAGGACCTGCCAGCCGTACGCCTCGTAGCGCCGCAGGACGTCCTCGGTGAACGCCTGCGACGTCGGGCCGTCGAGCGAGACGTGGTTGTCGTCGTAGAGGTACTTGAGCTTGCCGAGCTTCAGGTGGCCGGCGAGCGAGCCGGCCTCGGAGGAGATCCCTTCCATCAGGTCGCCGTCGCCGACGAGGGCGAACGTGCGGTGATCGACGATCGTCTGGCCGGGACGGTTGTAGCGGGCCGCGAGGAAGCGCTCCGCGATCGCCATGCCGACGGCGTTGGCCGTGCCCTGGCCGAGCGGGCCCGTCGTCGCCTCGACGCCCGGCGTCAGGTGGGTCTCGGGGTGACCCGGCGTCCGGCTGCCCCACTGACGGAACGCCTTGAGGTCGTCGAGCGACAGGTCGTAGCCCGTCAGGTGAAGCAGGCTGTAGAGCAGCATGCACCCGTGCCCCGCCGAGAGCACGAAGCGGTCCCGGTCGGCCCAGTGCGGATCGCGCGGGTTGTGGCGCAGGTGGCGCTGCCAGAGCACGTAGGCCATCGGGGCCGCGCCGAGGGGCAGGCCCGGGTGGCCGGAGTTCGCCTTCTGAACGGCGTCGATCGACAGGGTGCGGATGGTGTCGACGCAGAGCTCGTCGAGAGTCTTCGTTACGGCGCTCACGGGCCCTCCTCGACCCGATCTTATTACGCCCCCTCGCACGGTCGGCCGGAGCGCCGTCTGAAGATCCCGCGAAGGCTTGGCTCGTCGGGCCCGTCCTTTTGATAGAGAATCGCCGCGAGAGGTTTTCACTTCTTGTCTCAACGACCCGCACCTCCCTCGCTCCCGGCGCGCGGCGCGCGCAAGCCGCTCGAGTGGTCGGCGCGGGAGCTCGAAGGACGCGCCTCCAGTCTCGAATGGCTCGAGACCGACGGGCTCGGCGGATTCGCCTGCGGCACCGTGGGCGGGGCGCGCACGCGCCGGTACCACGGCTGGTACCTGCCCGCGATCCCGGCGCCGCGCCGGCGCTGGATGCTGGTTTCGGGCGCCGACGAGTTCGTCACCGCCGGCGGTGTGACCGAGGGCATCTCGACGCAGGCGTACCGGGACGCCACGCACCCGAACGGCGCCCGGTCGATCGCCCGCTTCCGCCTGGAGCCGTTCCCGAGCTGGCTCCACCGGACCCCGGCCTTTTCCCTCGAACGCTCGCTGTGTCTCGTGCGCGAGCGCTCGCTCGCGATCGTCCGCTACGTCAACCGGGGCGCCTCGGAGCTGACGCTCAAGGTCCGGCCGCTCCTCGCGTTCCGCGGTTCCCACCGCCTCCAGACCGAAACCGCCGACTGGGACGCGGCCACCGAGGTCCGCGGCGAGCTCTCCTGGGTGCGGCCGCTGCCGTACCTGCCGCGGCTCTACATGCGCGGCGTCTTCGCCGCGACGAAAGTCGAGCCCGTGTGGTACCGGCACTTCGCGTACGCCGAGGAAGAGCGCCGCGGCCACGACGCGACCGAGGATCTCTGGAGTCCCCTCGAGTGGGAGTGGACGCTCCGGCCCGACGCTCGCGCATTCGTCCTCTTCTCGCTCGACGAGGTCGCCGCGGACCCCGAGCACTTCCTCGACGAGGAGCGCTCGCGGCGCCAGGCCTTCGCCCGGACGCACGACTCGGTCTTCGACGAGCTGGCGCGGCGCGCCGAGGTGTTCGTCGCCGATGCGGACCATCGGAGCGCCACGGTGCTCGCGGGCTACCCGTGGCTCGCGGACTGGGGCCGTCAGGCGATGGTCGCGGCGCCGGGCCTCGCGCAGGCGACGGGCCGCGCGGGGGCGCTCGCGCGGGTCCTCAACACCTTTGCGGCGCTCCGGCGGGACGGCCTGATCCCGAACCACTTTTCCCGGGAAGAGGGCGAGCCCGAGTACGACTCGGTCGACGCCTCTCTCTGGTTCATCCTCGCCGCCGACTGGTTCGGGCGCGCGCGCCGGAATCCGCTCGAGCCGTCCCCGCTTCTCGGCGCGGTGAGGTCGATCGTCGAGGCCTACCGCCGCGGGACGCGCTTCGGCATCGGGGTGGGCCCCGACGGCTTGCTCGTGGCCGACGCCCCCGGCCGCGCCCTGACGTGGATGGACGCGGTCGTCGACGGCAAACCGGTGACGCCGCGCTCGGGGCGCGCCGTCGAGGTCAACGCGCTCTGGCACGCGGCCCTGAAGAGCGCGGCGCGGCTCGAGCGCCTCTCGGAGGAGGCCGGGCGGGCGCGGGAGCTCGAGAGCGAAGCCTGGCACGTCGCCCGCCGCTTCAACGAAACGTTCTGGAACGGGACCCGCAGCGCGCTCCACGACGTCGTCGGCGACGGCGGTCCCGACGAGAGCCTGCGGCCGAACCAGATCCTGGCGGTGGCGCTCACCGAGGATCTGCTCCCGCCGCACCGGGCGCGCGCCGTGTACTGGACGGTCCGCCGCGAGCTCCTGACCCCGTTCGGCCTGCGCACGCTCGAGCCGGCCGACCCCCGCTACCGGGGCCGCGGCGACGGCGACGAGCGCGAGCGGCTGCTCGCGGCACACCAGGGGGCGGTCTGGCCGTGGCTTCTCGGGCCGTTCGCCGACGCGCACTTCCGGATCTTCGGCCACGGCGAAGAGCCCCGGCGCACGATGCGCGTGCTGCTGGCGCCGCTGCGCGCGCACGCCCTCGAAGCCGGGCTCGGCTCGATCTCGGAGATGTTCGACGGCGACCCGCCCCACGCGCCGCGCGGCTGCTTCGCGCAGGCCTGGAGCGTGGCCGAGGTCGCGCGGATCGTGTACACGCACCTGCTCGGGGAGGACTAACCCCTTCGCCCGCATGCGCGTCCTGATGTTCGGCTGGGAATTTCCTCCCTACGTCAGCGGCGGGCTCGGCGTGGCGTGCGAGGGTCTCGTGCGCGGCCTGCTCGAGCTCGAGACCGAGGTCGCCCTCGTGCTGCCGCGCCCGGTCGGCGCCTCGCGCGTGCCGAACCTGACCCTGCTCTCGGCGGCGCCGGAGCGCGGCCCCAGGAGTCCCCGGCGGTCGCCGCGGCTGCGCGTGCGGCGGATCGCGACGGCCCTGCGACCCTACGCGTCCGAGTTTCTCGATGAAGAGGGCCGGCACGCTGCCGATGCGGCGGACGTGGAGTTCGCCGGCAACTACGGGCCGGACCTGCCGCGCGACGTGCTCCGATACGCGCAGGCGGCCCGGCGCCTGGCCGAGCGCGAGCCCTTCGACGTCATCCACGCGCACGACTGGCTGACCTTTCTCGCCGGTCTCGAGGCCCGGGCCGCGTCCGGCAAGCCGCTGGTGCTCCACGTCCACGCCACGGAGTTCGACCGTGCCGGCCGCGTCGACCACGGGCTGGTGGCCGCGATCGAGCGCCTCGCCCTCGGCGCGGCCGACCGCGTCGTGGCCGTCTCGGCCTACACGGCCGACCTGGTCGCCCGCGAGTACGGCGTCGCTCCCGATCGCCTTCGCGTCGTGCACAACGCCATCGACGCGCGACAGACCGCCGGGCGCTGGAGCGCCGCGGAGAGCGACCCGGTAGTCCTCTTCGCCGGGCGGATCACGCGGCAGAAGGGACCCGACTACTTCGTCGAGGCCGCGGCCAGGGTGGCCGACGCCCGGCCCGACGTCCGTTTCGTGGTCGCGGGCTCGGGCGACCAGGCGCCCGCGATGATCGCGCGCGTGGCGGAGCGGGGCCTCGCGCGGCGGTTTCTCTTCACCGGCTTCCTGCCCCCGGCCGAGCTCGAGCGCCTCTACGCGCGCGCCGACGTCTACGTCCTCCCCTCCGAATCCGAGCCGTTCGGTCTTTCGGCGCTCGAGGCCCTGCAGCAGGGCACGCCCGTCATCGTCTCGAAAGGCGCCGGCGTCTCGGAGGTCGTCCGCAACGTCCTGCGCGTCGAGTTCGGGGACGTCGAGGACCTGGCCTCGAAGATCCTCTCGGTGCTGGCGTTTCCTCCCCTCTCGCGCGCGCTTTCCGCGGGCGGGCGCGCCGAGGTGCGCCGCCTCTCCTGGCGCGATGCCGCCGCGCGCTGCGTCGCGGTCTACCGCGAATTGGTGGGAGAATGACGGCGCGCATGCTCCCGGTTTGCCTGTATTTCCAGGTCCACCAGCCGTATCGCCTCCGGCGTTACAACTACTTCGACGTCGGCCGCGCGCACGCCTACTTCGACGACGAGGGCAACCGCGAGATCCTGGAGCGCGCCGCCGAGCGCTGCTACCGGCCGGCGACGGCGATGCTCGAACGCCTCCTCGAGGCCCACCCGCGTTTCGCCGCCGCGTTCTCCCTCTCGGGCACGGTCCTCGAGCAGCTGGCGACCTGGGCGCCCGACGTGCTCGAGAGCTTCCGGCGCCTCGGGGCGACCGGCCGCGTCGAGTTCCTCGGCGAGACCTCGCACCACTCGCTCGCGTTTCTGGCCTCGCCCGAGGAGTTCGCGGCGCAGGTCGCCCGGCACCGCGACCTCGTCGGCCGGCTCCTCGGCGCGACGCCGCGCGTCTTCCGGAACACGGAGCTGATCTACTCCGACCGGCTCGCGGCCGCCGTCGAGGCGCTCGGTTTC
This sequence comes from Thermoanaerobaculia bacterium, assembly GCA_035500755.1. GTDB lineage: Bacteria > Acidobacteriota > Thermoanaerobaculia > UBA5066 > Gp7-AA6 > DAHUXD01. The sequence continues at coordinate 9,212 of DATJXB010000129.1, forward strand.
GACGGCGTGCTCGCCGACGGTGTGGAGCCCCTCCTCGGCGACCGCTCGCCCGCGCACCTCTACCGCGCCGCGACGCCGGGCGGGTTGCCGCTGCTCGTGCGCCACTTCCGCCTGTCGGACGACGTCGCGTTCCGCTTCTCGGACCGCGCCTGGTCCGACTGGCCGCTGACGCCCGAAAAGTACGACCGCTGGCTCTCCGGCGTGCGCGGCGACATCGTCGGTCTCTTCATGGACTTCGAGACGTTCGGCGAGCATCAGCGCCCTGAGACCGGGATCTTCGAGTTCTTCGAGACCTGGGTCGAGCGGCGCCTCGGACGCCGTGGGATCCCCTTCCTGACGCCCTCGGCGGCCATCGAGGCGCTCGAGCCCGCCGACACGGTCTCGGCGCCGCGCCTGGTGTCCTGGGCCGACCGGGCGCGCGACGTCTCCGCCTGGCAGGGCAACGACCTCCAGAAGGACGCGCTCGGCAAGCTCTTCGCCCTCGAGCGCCGCGTCGCCGCCTCCGGATCGGAGACACTCGCCGAAGACTTCCGCCGCCTGACGAGCTCCGACCACTTCTACTACATGGCCACCAAGTCCTCGGACGACGGGCGCGTCCACGCGTACTTCTCGCCGTTCGACTCGCCCTACGACGCCTACATCACGTTCATGCACGTCGTGTCGGACCTCGAGCGGCGCCTGCCCCGGCCCGCGCGCCTCCGCCGCCCCGCCGACGAAACGGCCGGCCGCCCCGCGCCCCGCGCTTGAAGACGCCGCCGGTCCTGCTGCTCATCTGCGACGGCTGGGGGCACGCCCCGCCGTCGCCGGGAAACGCGATCACCCTCGCGCGGACGCCGATCTTCGACCGCTGGCTCGCCGAGCACCCGTGGACGCTGCTCGAGGCCTCCGGGGAAGCGGTCGGACTGCCGGCCGGCGTCATGGGCAACTCCGAGGTGGGCCATCTGACGCTCGGCGCCGGGCGCATGGTGCCGCAGGACCTCCTGCGGATCGACCTCGCCCTGCGCGACGGATCCTTCTTCGCGAATGCCGCGCTGACCGCCGCCATGGAGCACGCGCGCCGCCGCGGCTCGACCCTTCACCTGATGGGGCTCGTCTCGGACGGCGGCGTCCATTCGCACCTGCGGCACCTCGAGGGCCTCCTCGAGCTCGCCGCGCGCGCGAAGGTCCCGCGCGTCCGCGTGCACGTCTTCACGGACGGCCGGGACACGCCGCCCCGGTCGGCGCTCGGCTACCTCGAGCGCCTCGAGGCGGCGCTCGAGCGCCTCGGCGGGCGGATCGCCACGGTCTCGGGCCGGTACTACGCGATGGACCGCGACAGGCGGTGGGACCGCGTCGCGCGCGCCTACCAGGCGCTCGTCTTCTCCTCCGGTCTCTCGGCCGAAAGCCCCGCCGAAGCGGTCCGGGCCGCCTACGCGCGCGGCGAGAGCGACGAGTTCATCCAGCCGACGGTGATCCTCGACGGAGACTCTCCCGCCGGCCCGATCCAGGACGGCGACACCGTCGTCTTCTTCAACTTCCGCGCCGACCGCGCGCGCCAGATCACGCGCGCGCTGACCGAGGCCGGCTTCGCCGATTTCCCGCGGCCCAAGCCGCCGAAGCTCCACGTCGTCTGCTTCACCGAATACAAGGAAGACTTCCGCCTTCCGGTCGCCTTCACGCCGCAGGCGCTCGTCCACATCCTCGCCGACGTCTGGGCGGCCGCGGGCGTGTCCAACCTCCGGCTGGCCGAGACCGAGAAGTACGCGCACGTGACGTACTTCTTCAACGGCGGCGTCGAGGAGCCGTACCCGGGCGAGGAACGCCTGCTCGTGCCGTCCTGGAAGGGCGCGACCTACGACCTCCACCCCGAGATGAGCGCCGCGCAGATCACGGAGGAAGCCGTCGTGGCCTTGCGCGGGGGCCGGTTCGGCGCCTCCGTCGTCAACTTCGCCAACGCGGACATGGTCGGCCACACGGGCAAGCTCGCCGAGACGATCGTCGCCGTCGAGACGCTGGACCGCTGCTTCGGCATTCTGGAAGCGGCCTGCCGGGAAGCCGGCGTCCTGCTCCTGGTGACCGCCGACCACGGCAACGCGGAGCAGATGATCGACCCGGTCACCGGCGCGCCCCACACGGCTCACACGACCAACCCGGTTCCGTTCGTGGTCTGCGGGACGGCGGGACGCCTCGCCGACGGAGGCACGCTCGCCGACGTCGCCCCGACGCTCCTCGGACTGCAGAATCTTCCGATTCCGGCCGAGATGACCGGCCGGGATCTCCGCCGCGGCCGATAGGCCGGGCTAGCCGCCGACTTCCCGGCGCTCCTTCGCGTTCGGAAACAGGCGCCGCTGCGTGACGCGGAGCCCGGCGGCCGCCTGCGGGTCGCCGAGGATCTCGTAGGTCCGGATCGCCGAGAAGTACGCCTCGGGTGTGTTCACGCGCACGAGGTCCGCGAGCGCCTTCCGGGCCTCGGCCTCGCGGCCCTGGCTCGCGTACAGCATCGCGAGCGACGTTCGCGCCGGGGTTCCCGACGGAAAATCCTCGATCTCCTGGAGGAGGGCCTGCTCGGCCTCCTTCTCGCGGCCGAGCCGCGCGAGACTGTCGCCGCGGAGGTAGTTCAGGTTCTGGAGCAGCGTCGGTTCGCCGGCCTTCGGCTTGGCCGCGACGTCGAGCTCGACGAGCGCGCCCCGGTAGTCGTGCCGGTCGTGGTAGACGCGCCCGAGGATGAGGTGCGGAATCCGCAGCGTCGGATACTTCTCGATCGCGGCGCGCGCCTCTTTCTCCGCCGCATCGAGGTTGCCCTCGGCGAGCGCGATCCGCGCCAGGTTCTGATGCGGGTCGGTGGAGCCCACCTGCCCCGCCGCCTCGGCGTGGCGGCGCGCCTCGGCGTAGTTGCCGACCTCGAGGTAGTAGTCGGACAGAGCCATCAGGACCTGCGGGTTCTGCGGCGACAGGCGCGCGGCCTCCTGCAGCGCCGCGAGGGCCTTCTCGTCCTGGCCGAGCTTCATCCAGGACTCGCCGCACATCTGCCAGACGTCCGTCATCCCGGGCTCGGCCTTCAGCAGTTTCTCGAAGACGGCCACCGCTTCGGCGTACTGCCCGGCGTGCATCGCCCCGAATCCCGCCTTCAGCTGTGACACCGCCCCGATGCGGTCGCGCGGCGCCGGCAGGTCGTTCTTCCCGAGGTCGGCCGTCGAGGCGCTGATGTAGCCGAGGGCGGCGAGCTTCTTGATCTGCTCCGGGTCGGAGCTGCCCGGCGCCTGGAGCGGACGCGGCATCCGGTCGAGCTCGGCGCGCATCGAGCGAAAGGCCGGCGGCAGCCCGGCCGCGAGATCGTTCTTCTCGCCCGGGTCGGCGACGACGTCGTAGAGCTCCGAGTGCGGCGACTGAATGTAGTGGTTGCGGTCGTCGACGAGCGAGGCGAGGTCGCTCCAGCCGAGGTGGAGCCGCGGATAGAGGGTCTCGCTGTAGATCCGGCGCGCCGGAGCCGTCCTCGCCGTGGCCGCGAGGGTCTCGAGCAGCGACGCCCCCGAGAGGTTCGCGGGAGGCTTCAGGCCGACGGCTTCGGCGACCGTCGGGAAGACGTCGAC
>DATJXB010000130.1:0-2831 GCA_035500755.1 Thermoanaerobaculia bacterium
GCGCGCGCGGCCGCCGGCAAGCTGAAGGAGCTCGGCTACGCGAACGTGGAAGTGCGCGCCGGCGACGGCTATCGGGGCTGGCCCGAGCACGCGCCGTTCGACGGGATCATGGTCACGGCCGCGCCCGAGCGGATCCCGCAGCCGCTCGTCGAACAGCTCGCGACCGGTGGCCGGATGGTCGTTCCGGTCGGCGGCTTCTTCCAGGAGCTGAAGGTCTTCACGAAGGAGAAGGATGGGCACCTCTCCGAGAAGGACGTGATTCCCGTGAGGTTCGTGCCGATGACCGGCGAGATCGAGAAGGAGCGGACGCCGGGCGAGCCCTAGTGCGCGGTTACGGCTTCGGCGCTTCGGTGAAGCGGGCGAGGACCTTGCCGTCGGCCGAAAGAAGGTCGAGCCGGGTTCCCCGGATCCGGTAGTTCGCGGTCGCCTGGAGCGCCTTGCGGAGCTTCGCCTCGAGCGCCGCGGGCGCTTCGGCGCAGGCGGCGGGAGTGGTCGGCGGCGAGAGGCTCAGGCGAAGCCGGCCGGCGACGATGTCGTAGTGGCCGCGGATCGCCTGACAGCCGCTCCAGCCGCCGAGAAGGTGCCGCCCGTCGCTCGGTGCGAGCAGGAGGAAGGGTGGACGCGTCGCCCTGGGGACGGCAGTCGCGCCGATCGAGGCGACCCTCCAGCGCGTGTCCTCGAGAGGCGCGGTCGGCACGGGGGTCGGCGTCGGCGTCAACGAGACGGCGAAGAGCAGAGCGGGCAGGGCTCCCGGGGAAAACCACCTCGGGAGCCTCCTCGGCGCGTGGGCGGAGGGACGGAGCGGCTCTTCGTCCCTCAGTTCCCGGCCCCCGGGACCACGCCCTCGGCGAGGACGATCTCGACGCGGCGGTTCCTGGCGCGCCCTTCGGCCGTCCCGTTGTCGGCGACGGGGAACTGGGGTCCGTAGCCGACGGCCGTCATGCGGCTCGCGGCGACGCCCTGCTTTTCGAGAAACGCGCGGACGGCTTCGGCCCGCTCGTTGGAGAGGCGCTTGTTGAGCTCGTCCGAACCGGTCGAATCGGTGTAGCCCTCGATCCGGAGGTTGATCTTCGGGAAGAGCTGCACGATGCCGGCGAGCTTGGCGAGCGCCACCTGCGTGTTCTGCTTGAGCGTCGCCTTGTTGACGTCGAACAGGATGTCCGGCAGGTTCACGACGACGCCGCGGGCCGTCTTGGTGATCTGCGCGACCGAGGAGAGGGCGCCGTCGAGCTGCCCGGCGAGGTCGTCGCGCTCTCTGGTGAGCTGGTCGTTCTGCTGCTGAAGGCTCGCGTTCTTCTTCTCGAGGTTGGCGGCGACCGTCGCGACCTCGGCCGTCGTCCGCTCGGCCTCGGCGCGGGCGGCGGAGGCCTGAGACGCGAGCGCCTCGGCCTTCTGGCGCGCGTCGTCGGCCTCGCGCCGGGCGGCCTCGGCGGCTTCGGCGGAAAGGCCGGCGGCGGCGGCGCGCTCCTGCGCCGCGGAAGCGGCCTGCTGCGCGTCGGCGGCCTGCTGCTGGAGCTGTGTGAGCTGCGTCTGGGCGGCGGCGGCCTGCTGGCGCGCCTGGTCGAGCTGCTGCTGCGCGGCGTAGGCCTGCTCGCGCGCCGCGATCGCCTGCTCGCGGGCCGCGAGGGCCTGTTGCTGCGACTCGGCGGCCTGCGCCTGCGCCGCCGCGGTCTGCTGCTCGAGCGCGCGGCGCTCGGCCGCTTCCTTCGCCGCCGCCGCGGCCGCCGCCTCGGCGTCGAGCTTCTTCTGGGTGTCGCGGATCGCGGTCGACGACACGGACAGGCTGCGGCGTGCGTAGTCGACGCCGACCTTGTTGTTGCCGGCCTTGAACGAGTTGGCGGCCTGGGCGAGCGTGATGCCCGCCTCGCGGATCGCGTCGGGCGCGTACTTCTCGGCGCCCATGGCCCGGGCCTGGTCGAGAACGTGCTGGGCCTGGACGAGCTCGACCGGTTCGGCGCCGTTGTAGCGCATCCCGCCGATCTGCTGGTTCCCGACCTTCGGCGTCCCGGAGAAGCCGGAGAACGTGATGGGCGTGCTCTTGGCCTTGCTCGGAGCCGGCGCGGCCGACACGAAGCAGACCAGCGTGGACGGCTTCAGCACGAGCGGGTTGGGCTCGGCCGTGACCAGGAGCGCGAACTCCTTCTGGCCGGTTCGGTAAGTGACGTCCGCCGAGGTGTCCTTGACGATGAGCTCGCCGAGGTTCTCGGCGTTGCCGTCGCGCGAGACGGCCCACACGACGTAGGAGGTGACCTCGCCGCCGAAGAGGATGGCGGGCGGGAGCTTCTTGGCCTCGACCTCGACTTCGGCCTGGCCGTCGCGGTACTTCACGTCGGCGTCGGCTTTCGCGGGCACGACGCGCGGCGTCGGGCCCAGATCGAGGCTGATGCCGGTGCGCTCCGGGAACTGGACCACCGAAAGCGGCACGTCGGCGGCCGCGAGCGTCGAAGCGGCGGAGAAAAGGGCGGCCAGAACGGCATAGCGCGAAAGGACGCGAAACATCGGATCCTCCTTAGGGAATCGAGCGAGCTTATCGAACCTCGCAAACGGGCCGCGAGGGAGGGCGGAGACTATATGCACGGGCGCCGGGAGCGTCAAACCCCGCCCGGCGTCGAGCGCGAACCCGGCGCGATAGACTTTCGCCGCAATGCGGGGGATCGCGTCGCCTATCCGGCGGCTGCTCTGCGCGGGGGCCGCCGCCGTTCTCCTGTCGGGCGTTCCCGGCTGCTCCTACCTGAAGTGGCGCCAGGAAAAGAACGAGCAGCGCGCGGCGTTGAAGGAGAATCCGGCCAACCTCCAGCTCGAGAAGGAGTACGCGCCGCAGAACTGCTTCG
>DATJXB010000131.1:0-21367 GCA_035500755.1 Thermoanaerobaculia bacterium
CAACGTGCCCCGTCCGGCCGCCCACAGGTTTCCGTCGATGCCGGCGACGATGCCGTGGGCGCCTCCCGAAAGCGGAAACTCCGCGAGGTCGCCGCTCGGCGAGAGACGCCCGACGGCCGGGAGCGATTCCGTGAACCAGAGGTTCCCGTCCGGACCGACGGCGATCCGGCGGGGGCTCCTGGGCCCCGGGAGCGCGAACTCCACGACCGTTCCGGACGCCGTGACCCGGCCGAGCTTTCCGGCGCAGGGCCTCGCGTACCAGGCGCCGCCGTCGAGGGCGGCGGCGATGACGCGCGTGTCCGGGCACGGATCCCAGGCGGAGTCGTACGTGGGAGATCCCGCGGACAACGGGAACTCGGTGACCGCCCCCCCGGGCGTGACGCGGCCGATCGAGGTCGCGCCGTCCGAACGCCAGGTGGTGAACCAGAGGTTGCCGTCCGGGGACGGGACGACCTGGGTGGCGTGGGCGACCGGGTGCCACGTCAGCTCTCCCCGGGGCGTCATCCGGCCGAGGGCCGCCGGCGTGGTGAACCAGAGGTTGCCGTCGAGGCCGCGGGCAACCGAGAAAGTGTCCTTGCCGATCTGAAATTCGGTGACGGCGCCGGTGCCGTCGATGCGTCCGATCTTGCGGAACGGTCCCTCGGCGAACCACATCGCGCCGTCCGGGCCTTCGGCGATGTCGCAGGGTTGCGGCGCGGAAAACTCCCGGACCTCCTGGGCGCTTCCCGAGGCGCCCCCGAGAAACGCGACGAGGGCGAGGAGCGCGAGCGGCAGGATGCGAAGGATCCGCGGGCGAGGCGGCGCCGTTCCGGCGAGCAGGGCTGCCAGACGCCGGAGGGCTCGGTGCCGGCGCGCGCGGACGGCTCCGCAGGTGATTCCGAGCCTCCGGCCGATTTCTTGCGAGGAGAGCTCGTCTCGATAGGTCATCTGGAGCAAGCGGCGCTCCGCGTGCTCGAGCCGGCCGAGAGCCCGGAGAAGACGTGCGCGCCTCTCGGCCGAGAGAAGCGTGTCGAAAGCGTCGCCGCCCTCGCCGGTCCGCTCCGCCCCCCGCGAGGCCAGGCGCTGCAGGGCCCGGCTCTCGCGAGCCGCCGAGCGGCCGTGGTGCAGGCAGAGGTTCGCGGCGGTCCGGAACAGAAACCCGGGCAGCGCCGCGGGACTCGGGATGCGCCCGGCGGCGAGCGCCTCGACGCCGATGCGGAGCGCTTCCTGCGACACGTCTTCCGCCGCAGCCCAGTTTCGGATGCGGCGCGCCGCAAAGGCGCGCAAGCCCGTCGCGACCGACGGGGGGACCATGGACTCCGAGGATTCGACGCGCCATGGCTGGACCATCCTGACCTCCGAGGCTCGCGACGCGAGCTCTCGGGATCGGACGTTACGGAGCCGGGGGGCCTCGGGTCGTTGGAAGCATCCTTGAAAAATCCTGTGTTTGAGCTGGCTCGCCGCCGGCGGCGCCCTGGCCGCCTGCGGGATAATCCGCTCGGCGGCATCCATGCGTATTCGTTTCGGCGAGTGCCTGCTCGACCCGGAGACGCGGCAGCTCCACGTCCGCGGCGCCCTCGCGCACATCCAGCCCAAGGCGTTCCAGCTCCTCGAGCTCCTTCTGGAGAAGCGTCCTCGCGCCGTGTCGAAGAGGCAGATTCACGCGAAGCTCTGGCCCGGAACGTTCGTGTCGGATGCGACGCTGACGAGCCTCCTCGTCGAGCTGCGTCGCGTCATCGGCGACGAGGCCCGTCACCCCCTGTTCGTCCGGACCGTCCATGGCTTCGGCTACGCGTTCTGCGGCGAGGCCCTCGAAGAGCCCGACGCCGCTCGTCCCCCCGTCCATCGCGGGTGGTCGTGCTGGATTCTGCAGGCGGGCCGGCGCACGTCCCTGCAGCCGGGCGAATCGCTCATCGGCCGCGATCCCGCGGCCGAGCTCTACATCGACCATCCGAGCGTCTCTCGCCGGCATGCGCGGATCGTCGCGGCCGAGGGAAGCGCCACGCTCGAGGACCTCGGCAGCAAGAACGGCACGCGTCTGGATGATCGAACGGTCGATGCTCTCGCGTCCCTCCGGGACGGAGCCCGCATCGTCGTCGGAACGGTGGCGCTGACGTTCCGGATGGTTCCGCTGCCGCACTCGACCGAGTCCGTCGTCGAGCCGTAGCTCTCCGTCCGGTCCGGCGTTGACACCCTCACGGGGGCGGAGAGACACTTTCCGCATCGCTCTTCCGTGCGGAGTTCGCGCATCCCGACGGGTCGGTCCGGTGGCCACGGCGCTTCTCCTGCTCGCGGTCCGTCCGGCTTCCGGGCAAGGTTGACAGCCGATTCGTTTCACGGCGCCCAGTCTGGGCGTCCAGAACGAACCGTTTCTGCCGGCCCGGCAGTGGCAGGCGCAGGTTTCCTACCAGTACGGCAGCGCCAACGATTTCTACGTGGGCGATCAGCGGGATGACGCGGCCGCCCCCTTCGGCACTCCGCCGCACCGGATCGTCCATCTCATCAACGTCGACGTCCTCTACGGCTTGAGCAATCGACTGAGTCTCGATGTGACCGTTCCCTTCGCGATCGGGTCGGCCATCGTTCCGGCCGGGCCGGCCGAGGTTCGCGAGTACCACGCGTCCGGGCTCGGCGACGTTTCCCTGCAAGCCGAGTACTGGCTCTCGGACCCGGCGATTCCTTCTCGCGTCACCGGCTCGGTCGGCGTCGGATTCCTGGCCCCGACGGGAAGGGACGACGTGACCTTCTCGCCGGACCCCGGATCCGGCCAGAGGCCGGTCGACGAGTCGGCGCAGCTCGGCACGGGCGGATGGGCGATCCTGCTGCGTGCCCAGGGCACCGCCCAGATCGAGGGGCCGCTCTTCGCTTATGCCTCGGGCTATTACGGCCTCAGCCTCCAGGAGCACACCGACGTGATGAACTTCGACGTGCTCCGGGCGGTGCCGGACACGTATTCGGGGCGCCTGGGCGCCGCGTACGTGATTCCCGGGCTCAACGGCCTCGTCGCGAGCCTGGGCGGCCGCATCAACGGCGTGACCGTCGGCGACGTCGTGGGAGGACAGGATCTGTACTGGCGTCGGCCGGGCTACGAGGTCTACGTCGAGCCGGGACTGACGTGGACGTTTCCCGCCAGCATGGTCACCCTGAGCGTGCCCGTCCGCGTGTACGCCAACAAGTTGAACGCGCCGCGCGACCTCTTGCCGGGAGGGCAGCCCATTGGAGCCTCCTTCGCGCCCTACCTCCTTCTGGCGAGCTACGCCCGGCGGTTCTGAAGCTTCCGCGAGCGGTTCGAGCCACGGACGGGCGATAGGATCGGCGCGGAAATGCCGATTCCCGCGGGGCGCCGCCTCGGACCCTACGAGATCCTCGGCCCCCTGGGTTCGGGCGGCATGGGCGAGGTCTACCGCGCGCGCGATCCGCGGCTCGAGCGCGCGGTGGCGATCAAGGTCCTTCCGAGCGCGCTCGCCGAGCTTCCCCAGCGCGTCTCACGATTCGAACGGGAGGCGCGCTCGGCGTCGGCCCTCAACCATCCCAACATCGTCACGATCTACGAGGTCGGCGCCGCCGACTCGGTGCACTACATCGCGATGGAGCTCGTTGAGGGCGAGTCGCTGCGGACGCTTCTGCTCGACGGCGCGCTTCCGGTCCGGCGGCTGCTCGACATCGCGATTCAGCTGGCCGAAGGCTTGTCGAAGGCGCACGCGTCGGGCATCGTGCACCGCGACTTGAAGCCCGAGAACGTCATGGTGACGGAGCAGGGGCACGTCAAGATCCTCGACTTCGGGCTGGCCAAGCTGACGCAGGGCGAGGCCCAGGCGCCGGGTGCCTCGGGCTCTCTTCAGGATTCGTCGGCCACGCAGGAAGGCATCATCCTCGGGACCGTCGGCTACATGTCGCCCGAGCAGGCGACGGGGGCGTCCGTCGACTATCGCTCGGATCAGTTCTCACTGGGCGCGATCCTCTACGAGATGGCGACCGGAGAGCGGGCGTTTCAGCGCGCCTCGGCGCCGCAGACGCTCGCGGCGATCATTCAGGACGAGCCCGAGCCGATCGCCGTTCGCAACGCCAGGGTGCCGCCGCCGCTGCGCTGGACCGTGCAGCGCTGTCTCGCGAAGAAGGCCGCGGATCGCTACGCCTCGAGCGAGGACCTGGCGCGCGAGCTCGCGACGATCCGCGACAATCTGTCCGAGGCGTCCGATCCCGGCGCGCTCCCGCCGGCCGTGCCGGCGTCGCGAAGACGGCGCCGCGCCGTTCTGGCGGGGGCGGCCGCCGCGGCGCTCCTGGCCCTCGGCGTCGTCGGATGGCGGCTTCGAGCGAGCGACTACTTCTGGAAGAACCCGCTCGCCGGGGCCACCTTCACGCGCCTGACCGACTGGGAGGGAACGGAGTTCGACGCGGCGATCTCGGCCGACGGCAAGTTCGTCGCGTTCGTTTCCGATCGGGCCGGCCCGTTCGACGCCTGGGTGACCCAAGTCGGGAGCGATCAGCTGATCAACCTCTCCCAGGGCTCCGTCCCGGTGACCGAGGGCAACCGGCGGCGCAACATCGGCTTCTCCGGCGACGACGCCCACGTCTGGTTCGGCGTGTCCGAGCCGGGCAGGACGGGCCGCTTGAGCGATCTCTGGATCGTCCCGACGATCGGCGGCGACAAGCGGCTCTTTCTCCCCGACGCCGTGACGGTCGCGTGGTCCCGCGACGGATCCCGGATCGTCTACAACAACGCCGACGTGACCCAGGCGCTGTTCGTGGCCGACCGCACCGGCGCCAACAGCAGGCGCATCCTTCTCGCCGAGCCGGGCGTTCGGAATCAATATCCCGTCTGGTCTCCCGACGGGCGTTACATCTACTTCGCCCGCGGGATCGTGAGCCCGTACGACATGGACATCTGGCGCATCCCGTCCGACGGCGGCCCGATCGAACGTCTGACGAGCCATCATTCACGCGTCTCGTATCCGGCGTTCCTCGACGACCGCACGCTGATCTACACGGCGTCGCGGCCGGACTCGGGGTCGGGGCTCTATGCCATGGACGTCGAGCGGAGGATTCCGCATGCCGTGAGCCTCGGGTTCGAGGAGTACAGCTCGATCGCGGCGAGCGACGACGGCCGCCGCCTCGCCGCCACCATCGCCAACCCGACCTCGCATCTCTGGTCGGTGCCGATCACGGACCACGTCGTCGGCGAGGCGGGGGCGAGCCGCCTCGCGATCCCGGTCGTCCGGGCGTCGTCTCCCCGGGTCGGTCCCGGAGAGCTGCTTTTCCTCTCCGCCAAGGGCGCCGCCGACGGACTCTGGCGATTCAAGGACGGCCGTGTGACCGAGCTGTGGCGGGGGAGCGAGGGCGCCGTCACCGCGCCGCCGGACATCTCCTCCGACCACGCGCAGCTCGCGTTCGTCGCCCGGCAGGGCGACCGGGGCCGGCTCTACGTCGCGGCCGCGGACGGCACCGGACCCCGGCGGGTGGCGGACGCGCTGGATGCGCGCGACTCGCCGTCCTGGTCGCCGGATGGAAAGTGGATCGCCGTCGTCGCCTCCGAGGGCACCGAGCAGGGGCTGTACAAGGTGCCGGTGGGCGGTGGGGCTCCGGTGCGGCTGATCGGAGGCGTCAACCAGAGTCCTCGCTGGTCGCCGGACGGTCGGCTGATCCTCTACTGCCTGCAGGGAATCGGACCCAGTTGCGTGATGAAGGGGATCACGCCCGATGGGCAGCCCGTCCACCTGCCCGAGATTCAGAACGACTATGGGCGAGTTCAGTGGCGCTTTCTTCCGGGCGGCCAGTCGCTGGTCCTGATGCTGACCAAGGACACCGGCTACGACTTCTGGCAGTACGACCTGGCGACCGGGAAGCGCCGCCAGCTCACGGACCTGCTCGTCGGGTACGACATGCGGAGTTTCGACGTGTCGCCGGACGGCAAGCAGATCGTGTTCGACCGCTTCCGCGAGAACTCGGACGTCGTCCTCATCGATCGCGCGCCGGGCTGATCGGGCCCGGTCCCGTCGTGCCGGCGTCTCTGGCGGGGGGCCGGCTTCCGGGCGCCTGCGATAAACTGCGCTCAACATGGCGCGCGGAAGCTTTCTCTCGTGACGGACCGCCGCGGCCTGCCGCCCGAGGCGCACATGCAGCACGACGCCCATTTCGTCGACTCGCTGTCCAAGCGCACGGGGGCGCTGACGCTGCAGCGGCTGATCGCGGAGCTGACCGCGTTCTGGGAGGCCGAGGGGTGCCTGATCGAGCAGCCCTACGACCTGCCCGTGGGCGCCGGAACGATGCACCCGGCCACGTTCCTGCGGGTGCTCGGACCGGATCCGTGGCGCTGCGCCTACGTGCAGCCGTCGCGGAGGCCGGCGGACGGGCGCTACGGCGAGAACCCGATGCGCCTCTCCCGTCACCTGCAGCTCCAGGTCGTCCTCAAGCCGTCGCCGGACGACGTCCAGGACGTCTACCTGCGCAGCCTCCAGCGTCTCGGACTCGTTCTCGCCGAGCACGACGTCCGCTTCGAGGAGGACAACTGGGAGTCGCCGACGCTCGGCGCCTGGGGCGTGGGCTGGCAGGTGGTCATGGACGGCATGGAGATCACGCAGTTCACGTACTTCCAGCAGGCCGGCGGCATCGACCTCGCGCCGATCTCGGCCGAGATCACCTACGGCCTCGAGCGGATCGCGATGTTCCTCGAGAAGGCCAACTCGGTCTTCGACGTGCGATGGAACGACGCGCTGACGTACGGGCAGGTGCGCCGCAAGGACGAGGTCGAGATGTCGAAGTACGCCTTCGAGGTGGCCGACGTCGAGCTCGCCACGCTGATGCTCGACCGCCACGAGCGCGAGGCGAAACGCTGCCTCGAGGCCGGCCTCGTCCTGCCCGCGTACGAGGCGACCCTCGTGTGCTCCCACCAGTTCAACATCCTCGACGCGCGCGGGGCGGTTTCGGCGACCGATCGCGTCGGGATCGTGCGGCGGATTCGCGACCTCGCCTGCGCCTGCGCGCGGGCGTACGTTTCGGGCAAGGAGGGGTCTCGGTTCCCGCTCTCCGAGCCGGAGCCGGCGATCTATTGAGGGGCGAGGCGGGCCCGACGCCGCGAGCGCGGCGGGCGGGCGAATCCCAGTGAGCAGCCAGGACTTCGTATTCGAGATCCGGACGGAGGAGATCCCGGCGCCGACGCTGCTGCCGGCGCGCCTGGAGCTCGTCCGCCGGCTCGCGGACGCCCTGGCGGAGGAGGGGCTGACGCCGGCCGCCTCCGAGTCGTACGCGACGCCGCGGCGCCTGGCGGTCGTGCTGCGCGGGATTCCCGAACGGCAGCCGGACCGGTCGTCCGAGGTGCTCGGACCTCCCGCCGCCAACGCGTTCGACGCCGACGGGAAGCCGACGAAAGCCGCCGAGGGCTTCGCGAAAGCGCAGAAGGTGGACGTCGCCGACCTCGTCGTCGTCGATTCGCCGCGCGGCAAGACGGTCGCGGCGCGGCGGACGATCCCGGGCCGGAGCGCCGAAGAGGTTCTCGGCGACGTCGTGCCGCGCGTCGTCTCGGGGCTGACCTTTCCGAAGACGATGCGCTGGGGCGCGGGCGACCGCGCGTTCGTGCGGCCCGTCCGGAGTGTCGTGGCGGTTTACGGCGGACGCGTCGTCGCGATGGACGTCCTCGGCCTCGCGGCGGGCAACGCCACCGTCGGCCACCGGATGCTCTCCGACGGCGAGATCCGGGTCGCGTCGCCCGAGGACTACCTCGAGGGCCTCCGCCGCGCGTTCGTCGAGCCGGACGCCGAGGCGCGCCGTCTTCAGATTCTCGAGAAGGCGCGGCGCCTCGCGAGCGAGGTCGGCGGCCAGATCGAGGCGCACGCGGACCTCGCGAACACGCTCTCGGATCTCGTCGAGTGGCCGGGCCTCGTCCGCGGCGCCTTCGCGCCCGAGTTCCTGGAGCTGCCCGAGGAGATCACGGTCACCGCGATGCGGACGCACCAGAAGTACGTCCCCGTGCGCGGTCCGGCCGGCCTGCTGCCGCACTTCCTGGCCGTGATGGACAACACGGGCGACCCCAAGGGGTTCGTCGCCAAGGGGTGCGAGTGGGTCCTGAACGCGCGCCTCGCGGACGCACGGTTCTTCTTCGAGGCCGACGTCCAGGAGCGTCTCGAGGCGCGGCTGCCCGGTCTCGAGCACCTGACGTTCCAGGACCGCCTCGGCGACTACCGAAAGAAGACGGCTCGCATCGAGGAGATCGCCGAGGCGATCGCGCGCCTGGTCGGCCGCGCGGACCTCGTCGAGACCGTGCGCACGGCGGCGCGCCTGTCCAAGGCGGACCTGACGACGCTCGTCGTCAAGGAGTTCACCGACCTGCAGGGCGTCATGGGCGGCATCTACGCGCGCCGCGAGCGCCAGCCCGACGGTGTGTGGAAGGCGATCTACGACCAGTACCGCCCGGCTTCCGGCTCGGACGATCCGCCGCGCGAGGCCTCGGGCGCCATCCTCTCGCTCGCCGATCGCTTCGACTCGCTCGCCTCGCTCTTCCGCATCGGGCTCGTGCCGACCGGGTCGAAGGACCCGTACGGCCTGCGCCGGGCCGCGCTCGGCGCCGTGGCGATCGCGATCGGGCGGAACTGGCGGACCGACTGGCGGCCGATCGTGCGTCAGGCGCTCTCGCTGCTGCCGCCGGACCTCGAGGGTCCGGATGCCGACGCGACGCTCGAGGAGCTCGGCCGTTTCTTCGCCGAGCGGCTGCGGAGCCTGCTCGAGCGGCGGGGCCACACGTACGACGAGATCTCGGCGGTGTTGAACGTCGGCGTCTGGGATTTCGCCGACGCCGCCGACCGGGCGCGCGCCCTTTCCGAGGCGCGGCGCCACATGGACTTCCGCGCGCTGATCCTCGCCTTCAAGCGCATCCGGAACATCGTCGGCGGCGACCCGCCGGGCGCGCCGAAACCGGAGCTCTACCGCGAGGACGCCGAGCGCGTCCTCGCCGGCGATTTTCTCCAGGCGAAGCAGGCCATCGCCGGCTTCGTCGCGGAGCGCCACTACCGCGAGGCGATGGAGACGATCGCCTCGATCGCGCCGTCGCTCGACCGCTACTTCGTCGACGTCCTGGTCAACGCGCCCGAAGAGGATCTGCGGAAGAACCGCCTGGCGCTGCTCGCGTCCATCCAGAGGGAGTTCACGAGCCTCGCCGACTTTTCCGAAATCGTGGTGGAGAAATGAAGCGCATCTTCTCGTTCGGCAACGGCGCGGCCGAAGGCGCCGGCCTCGGCAAGGAAACTCTCGGCGGCAAGGGCGCGGGCCTGGCCGAGATGACGGCGCTCGGGATCCCGGTGCCGGCCGGGTTCACGATCGAGACGTCCGTCTGCGCCGACGTGTCGCGCGGCGCCTCCCTCGACGGAATCCGCGCCGAGGTCGAGACCGCGCTCGTCCGGCTCGAGCACGACGCCGACAAGCGTTTCGGCGACCCCGACGACCCGCTGCTGGTGTCGGTGCGTTCCGGCGCCCGCTCGTCGATGCCGGGCATGATGGACACGATCCTGAACCTCGGCCTGACCTCACGCACCGTGAAGGGGCTCGCCGCGCGCTCCGGGGAGCGGTTCGCGCTCGACTGCCGCCGCCGCTTCCTCGAGATGTACGGCGACGTCGTCCTGCGCGTGCCGCGCCACGAGTTCGAGAAGGCGATGAAGGAGGTCAAGCAGGCCCGCGGCGTCGCCGGCGACACCGACCTGACCGCCGCCGACCTCGCCGAAATCGTCCGCCGCGGCGAGCAGATCGTCCGGCAGCGGACGGGCCACGACTTCCCGGACGACCCGCGGGAGCAGCTCTGGGGAGCGATCGGCGCCGTCTTCCGTTCCTGGGACAACGACCGCGCCAAGACGTACCGGAAGCTCCACCACATCCCGGACGACTGGGGAACCGCGGTCAACGTCCAGGCGATGGTGTTCGGCAACCGGGGCGAGACGTCCGCCACGGGCGTCGCTTTCACCCGCGACCCGGCGACCGGCGAGAAGAAATTCTACGGAGAGTTCCTGCCCAACGCCCAGGGCGAGGACGTCGTGGCCGGGATCCGGACGCCGCGGCCGTTGAACGCCAACGGCTCGGGCACGTCGCTCGAGGAGACGATGCCGCAGGCGTACGCCGAGCTCCAGCGCGTGCGCGAGCGGCTCGAGAAGCGGTTCCGCGACATGCAGGATCTCGAGTTCACGATCGAGGAAGGCAAGCTCTACCTGCTGCAGACGCGCAACGGCAAGCGCACGGGTTTCGCCGCGGTGCGCGTGGCAACCGACATGGTCGACGAGGGCCTGATCGACGCGGAGGAAGCGGTCGCGCGCGTCGAACCGGAACAGCTCGTGCAGCTCCTCGCGCCGATCTTTCCGGCGAGGGAGAAAGCGGCCGCGGTCAAGGAGGGGCGTCTCCTCGGCAAGGGGCTGCCCGCCGGTCCCGGAGCTGCCTGCGGCCGCATCGCGCTGACGGCCGAGCACGCCGTCGCGATGGTGGCCAAAGGCGAGACGGTCGTCCTCGTGCGCGAGGAGACGTCGCCCGAGGACATCGCCGGCATGCACGCCGCGGCAGGCATCCTGACGACGCGCGGGGGAGCGACCTCCCACGCGGCGGTCGTGGCCCGCGGCATGGGGAAAACCTGCGTCGTCGGCGCCGGAGAGATCACGGTCGACCACGTCCGTGGCGAGATCCGCGCGCGCGGCTTGAAGGCCGCCGAAGGCGACTGGATCTCGGTCGACGGGACCGCCGGCGAGGTGCTCCTCGGCAAGCTCGCGACACAGCCGTCGGAGGTGCTCCAGGTCGTCCTCGAAGGGACGATCAAGCCGGAGGACTCGGCCGTCTTCCGCGCGTTCACGCGCATCCTCGAGTGGGCCGACGCGCGGCGGCGCCTCGGCATCCGCGCCAACGCCGACACGCCGACCGACGCCCGCGTGGCGAGACTCTTCGGTGCCGAGGGCATCGGCCTCTGCCGCACCGAGCACATGTTCTTCGAGGCCAGGCGCATCGTCGCCGTGCGCGAGATGATCCTCGCCGAGACGCTCGACCAGCGGCGCGCGGCACTGGCGAAGATCCTGCCGATGCAGCGCGAGGATTTCCTCGGCATCTTCCGCGAGATGGGGGATCGACCGGTGACGGTGCGGCTTCTGGACCCGCCGCTGCACGAGTTCCTGCCGCACGACGAGGATGCCATCCAGCGAACGGCGGCCGATCTCGGGGTGTCGGCCGACAAGGTCCGGGAGCGGACCCACGCGTTGAAGGAAGCCAACCCGATGCTCGGCCACCGGGGCTGCCGCCTCGGCATCACCAACCCCGAGATCTACGAGATGCAGGTCCGCGCGATCTTCGAGGCGGCCGCTGCGGCGATCCGTGAAGGGCTGCATCCCAACCCCGAGATCATGATCCCGCTCGTCGGCGCGCGCGGGGAGTTCGAGCGCCTGCGGGTGCTCGTCGAGGAGGCGGCGCGCAAGGTGACCGCGGAGACCGGGCAGGCCGTGTCGTACAAGGTCGGCACGATGATCGAGATTCCGCGCGCCGCCCTGCGCGCGAACCGCATCGCCTTGAACTGCGACTTCTTCTCGTTCGGCACGAACGACCTGACGCAGATGACCTACGGCTACTCGCGCGACGACATGGGGACGTTCCTGCCCGTCTACATCGCCGAGGGCATCCTCCCGGAGGATCCCTTCTCGAGCCTCGACCAGTACGGTGTGGGCGAGCTCGTCGCGATCGGCACGCGCCGCGGCCGCGAGGTCAAGCCGAAGCTCAAGGTCGGCGTGTGCGGCGAACACGGCGGCGATCCACGCTCGATCGAGTTCTTCAACCACGTCGGCCTCGACTACGTCTCCTGCTCGCCGTTCCGCGTGCCGGTGGCGCGGCTGGCCGCGGCCCGCGCGGCGCTCGCCGAGAAAAACGTCGGCACGTCGTCGACGGCATAGCGGGCACCGAAGGCATGCTGGCCCTTCTCGCGATGACCGCGTTCCTCGCCGCCGCGCCTCCCGAGGCTCCGGCGGACCTGATCCTCGTCTCGGCGCGCGTCTGGACGGGCGACCCGAAGAATCCCGAAGCCGAGGCGCTGGCCGTGCGCGGCGGCCGCCTCGTCGCCGTCGGGTCGGACAGGGAGATCGGCGCGTGGAAGGGCCCGAAGACGGTCGTCCTCGACGGAAAATGGCGCCGCGTCGTCCCCGGGTTCATCGACTGCCACACCCACATGACGAGCGGCGGATTCGACCTGCTCGCGCTCGACCTGCGCGAGAGCAAGTCGCCGGCGGAATTCACGCGCGAGGTCGCGGCCTACGTGAAGGGCAAGCCCGCGGGCGTGTGGCTGACCGACGGCACGTGGGACCACACGCAGTGGACGCCGCCGGAGCTGCCGACGAAAGCGATCCTCGATCCCGCGACCGGCGACCATCCGACCTGCATCGCGCGCCTCGACGGGCACATGGTCCTCTGCAACAGCCTCGCGCTGAAGCTCGCGGGCATTACCGCCTCGACGCCCGATCCGCCGGGCGGCGTCATCGTCAGGGACGCGAAGGGCGAGCCCACCGGGATCCTCAAGGACGGCGCGATGGAGCTCACCGACGCGGTGCGGCCCGCGCGCACGACCGCCGAGATGACCGCGGCAGCCGAGGCCGCGATGAAGAACGCCGCGCGCTACGGCGTCACGTCGGTCCAGGATCTGCCCGGCGGCACCGAGGACCTGCCCGTGTGGGACGCGCTGCGCCGCGACGGCAAGATGATCGTGCGGGTCAACTCACGGCCGGGGATCAGCCTCTGGGAGAAGGTCAAGGAGCTTCAGTCCTCGATGGCGCAGGACGACTGGCTGCGCGTGGGTGGCGTCAAGGGTTTCATGGACGGCTCGCTCGGCTCGGGGACGGCGGCGATGTTCGAGGGCTTCTCCGACGAGCCCGGGAACCGGGGCGTTTTCGCGCCCGGGGCGATCCCGCTCTCGAAGATGGAAGAGCGGGTCCTCGCCGCCGACAAGGCGGGGCTGCAGGTCGAGGTCCACGCGATCGGCGACCGGGCCAATGCCGAGATCCTCAACATCTACGAGCGCGTCTGGAAGGTCAACGGGCCGCGCGACCGCCGCTTCCGCGTCGAGCACGCCCAGCATCTGCGGGCTTCCGACATCCCGCGATTCGCCGAGCTCGGCGTCATCGCCTCGATGCAGCCGTACCACGCGGTCGACGACGGCCGCTGGGCGGACAAGCGGCTCGGGCCGGAGCGCGTGAAGACGAGCTACGCATGGCGGTCGCTGCTCGACGCGAAGGCCACCGTCGCGTTCGGCTCGGACTGGGACGTCGCGCCGATCTCGCCGATCCTCGGGATCGCCGCCGCCGTGACGCGCCGCACGCTCGACGGCAAGAACCCGGGCGGATGGGTTCCGTCGCAGCGCATCACGGTCGAGGAGGCGCTGCGCGCCTACACGGTGTCGGCCGCGTACGCGGGCTTCGAGGAGAAGAGCAAGGGCTCGCTCGAGCCCGGCAAGCTCGCCGACTTCGTCGTGCTCTCGGCGGATCCCTTCCGGGTCAAGCCCGAGGAGATCGAGAAGATCCTGGTCGACGCGACCGTCGTCGGCGGCAGGACAGTCTACGTGAAGTAGGGCCCGGCCCGCGCCGAGCCCCGCCGCCTCAGGCGTGAACCTGGAAGATCTTCGAAACGATTTTCCACCCGTCCGGGAACTTGTAGAGCAGGAGATAGTCGGTGAAGGCGTGCCTGCCGTCGCGGTAGAGCTCGACCTTGACGAAAGCTTCGTTGGCCGTGACGTCGACGACGGGGAAGTCGGCGCGCACGGCGGGCTTCGGCGCGTTCGGGTGCTCTTTCTGGCTCGCCTGCATGCGGGTGATCCACTCCTCGAGCGTCACCGCCGTCATCTTCGCGTCGCGGAGCACGAGCATGTGGAAGTCGGGATGGAACCCGGCACGCATCGCGGCGGCATCCATGTTCGCGTGCACGCCCTCGACGTACGCCGATTGCACGACCGCCTTGACGGCTGTCGCCTCGTCGGTCTGTGCCTCCGCAACCGCGGCCGCCAGGCAGAGCGCGAGGGCGAGCGTCGTGAGAATCCTCGAGGTCTTCGTCATGCGTTCTCCTCCGCCGGGGATGGTATCCGGGGAACGTCTCCGGGTCCTCATTTCGCCGCGTCGTGTCGTCGCCGCGCCTGGACTTCGATGAGGCCATCCTGGGGGAGCGCCCGGGCGCTGACGGCGAGTGGCGTGCCGGGAGCTCTCCCGGTCACGCCACCCGGAATCTCGAGAGGCTCGCCAACGCCCTCGTGCCTATCCGCGCGGCACCGCGGAGCGACGTCGAACACGGTCTCGCAAAGCGAGAACGCCGCGAATCATCGCCACCCAGAAGAGGGCACTGGCGAGATAGAAACCATAAGGCCACAGGGCCGACGGCACTGGTCCACCCGTGTGTACTCCCTCCGGCCATATCGGCCAGACGAGCACCAGCCCCGGATACAGGAGAAAGTGCGCAGGCGTCGCCGCCCCAAGAACGGTGAGGGCGGTCCCGACGAGCAGCGCCCAAAGCCAGGCTCTTCCGGAGCTCATCGCGGCCCCTGATCGTGACCGGGGCAGTTCTGGGGATTCTGCAGGCAGGCCTCGGGCGGAGATGGAGGCGTGATCGCCTGACGCAGAGCATCCGTTCCGAACGCCTCCGCGAACGCGGCGCGCTCCATCTGGACCGCCATCTCCATCCTCTCGGGGGAGATCTCGCTTTCGCCTCGGCTGTGCTCCCGGTCCGCAGAGGCGTCGGCCCAATTCCAGACCTGAAAGCCCTCGTGCTTCGGTGACGTCGCATCGCTGACGGTATGGAGCGCTCTCCCGAGAGGCTCCAGGGCCTTCGGGTCCAGCCCCTGCTGACCATTTTTCTCGGCGATGGCTTGCGTCTCCCTGGCCTGGTTGATGTTCTGTTCGTAGAATTGAATCGACTGACTCCGCGCGTCGACGACAGACTGATTCGGTCCCCTCATCGCGTGCTGATACGAATGAGCGTTCCCCTGGCCCGGAATGAGCCGGTCGACCTGCACGCTCGCGCGCATGAGGACCTGGCGCAGCTGTGGGCTCAGCCCGGGGAAAGCCCTGGCGATGATCTCGTTGTGGACCGGCGTCGACCAGAGCCCGTTGCGGTCGACCATCTTCAAAGGATTGTTGCCGGCGTACGCGTAGCGGTTCCAACTCTGAGGATTCCTCGCCGAGCCCCCCGCCTTATCCGTGCTGATGAACCGGCCCAGGTTGTACTGCTGCGTCCGGGCGTGATCGTAGTGCTGTGAGACGGCGTCGTTGCGCTCCATCGTCTGGAAGGCGAGGTGCTGGTTGGGCGGCAGCGCATTGACGTCCTCGCCGTAGGGCCAGTACTTGTGTGTCTCCGTCACCCTTCCGGAGCCGTCCCAGACCGCCCGGATGCTCCCGACGTGGTCGGAGACGTCGAAATTCCAGCCGGAGCCGGCGCTCGAGGCGACGAGGAGGTTTGCGAGAAAGACGTTGTCCCGGCTGACGGCGAGCGTGGCCGCGCTGGGGCCCGAGAGCGCGTCCGTCATCTCGGTGACGACGCGGTTCTGTTCATCGCGGAAAGTATAGATCGCTCCGCGCGGAACGGGACGATACGCGGCGTTCCAGGCGACGCCTCCGGGCACCGCGGGGGTCTTGGACATCCAGACGAGGATCTGCCACGGAGTGACGGGGTTGCCGGGGCAGAAATTGTTTCCGCCGCAGCCGGCCGTGACGTTGTCGCGAGACAGCTGCTCGATGTAGGGAGCGAAAGGCACCCACGGCGAGGTGCCGGCGCAGGGCACGTCGGCGAAGAGATTCGTGCAGGCGGGCGTCGGCGCGCCGTCGGCGCGGTATCCCTTCACGACGAAGGCCGCCATCTGGGCGCGGGTCAGCGGGTCGTCCGGACAGAAGAGCCCGGAGCCGCAGCCGGCCGAAACCCCGTGATCGAAGACGGTCTGGACCCAGGAGCCGTCGGCGTCCGTGGCACAACGGACGTCGGCGAAGGCGCCGGCGCAGGCGTCCGGAGCGCCCGACCAGCCGGTCTTGCCCGCCGCCTTGTTGGCCTCGCCGACCAGGCGGGCCATTTCGCGGCGCAGCAGCGAGCCGCTCCCGGGGAACTTGACCACGCGCTCTCCGGCGCCGTCGTGGAGGTAGACCCAGTCGCCCGTCGGATTCTGGTTGCGATAGAGGCGGTCGAGAGCGTCGTACGCGGTCGTGTCGGCGTTGTGCGCCGTCATGTTGCCGCGGCCGTCGTACGCGACGGCCGTCGTCGAACCGCCCACCCGGATGCGGTTGTTGTTGAGGCTCGTGTCGACCTGGAAGGTCCACGGGCCGTTCTGGAGGAGATTGGCCCAGCGGTCGTAGGCGAAGCTTCGCGAGCCCGACGGGCCGTACTGGGCCGACAGGAGTCGCGAGCGGCTGTCGTAGGTGAACGAGCCGCCGTTGGCCGGATCGCTCTGGGAGAGGACGTTGCCGGCGCCGTCGTAAGAGTAGGTGCCGCTGTCGAACAGGGTCGAGGCCCCGGCCGCCCTGATGCGCGAGGGGCGCGGCAGCATCGAAGCTTCCTGGGTGACCGTCGTGACGACGGGGATCCCGCCGTTGCCGGCCGTCCAACTCGCGAGCCCGCCGGCGGGGTTGTAGGTCACCGAGGACACGAGGGTGGAGAGGCCGCCGGTGACCGAGGTCGGCAGCCCGTTCGTGTACGAGGTGACGGTGGCAAACGAGCCCGACACGCGGGGGTTGTTGTGCTGCTGTACGAGGCCGAGATTGTTGTACGTCCAGGACTGGGACGCGGCCTGGCTCGCCCCGCCGAGGTCGCCGCTGCCGACGGCCGTCTTCTTCTGGGAGAGGCGCCCGCCGCCGTCGCCGTAAGTGAACTGCTCGTCGACGACCGGGCCTGCCGTCGGGATCCAGTTGTACCCATAGCGCCGGGTGAGGCGGCCGGCCGGGTACGAGCCGCCGGCGAAGCCGGGGCTGCCGTCGACGCAGGTGGCCGCGCCGTCGTAGCAGTTGACGGCGTACCTGGTGCCCGCCGGCGCGTCCACCTCCGCGAGCCGTCCCGCGAAATCGAACGCGCGGTTGATCACGAGGCCGTCCGGCTGCGTCTCGACGCGCACGTTGCCGAGGCTGCCGATCGTGTCGTACCGGACTGTGCCGCGTTCCGGGCTCGTCTCGGAGCGCAGGAAGCCGTTGGCGTCGTGGTCGTAGGTCCGGTGCTGGGCTCCCTGGACGACGCTCGACAGCTTGCCGTTGACGTCGTGCGTGTAAGACGTGACGTCGCCCGACGGCTCGGTCACGCTGGTGATCCGGCCAAACGCGTCCTTCTTCGTCGTGGTCGTCGCGTTGATCCCGCCGGCGCCGCACGAGGGCGTGGCCACGTTCGTGAACACCGCGTTGACGCACCACGTGAGAACGGCTTCGGTCGTGTCGCTGTACGGGTTGCCGCCGCCTTCCGTCCGGCTGATCGTCGAGAGACTCGACATCTTCGGTCCCACGATCTGCTGCGGCCGGCCGAAGGGATCGAAGCACTGGCGATACGTGCCGGGCGCCGCCGACGGGCGCCCTCGCCCTGACCACGGGCCGCCGCTGAAGGCGCAGCTGGTCGCGAGGTCCTGCGCGATCGACTCCGACGTGGCGTCCGGGACCCACTCCGAAGAGAAGGTGGCGTTGCCGGCGCCGTCGTAGAGCGTGAACCGCTTCACCACGGACGAGCCGGGCTGCAGCCGTTTCTCGCGGACGAGCCGGCCGAGGCCGTCGTACTCGGAGCGCTGCCAGGTCGCGACGGCCGCGTTCGAGGCCGCGACCGGGCATGCCTGGGTGCTCGCCGCGCGGTAGGCGGCCGTCGCGTTGGGGCCGTCGTAGCAGACGAACGTCGAGAGCTCCGCCGGCGGCGCGATGCGATGAACGCGTCCCAGCGCGTCGTAGAGATACGTGGTGGCGAGGCCTGCGGCGTCCCTCGACATGGTGATCCAGCCGGTCGTCGCGTCGCGAACGTCGTTCCGGACGTTGAAAGTGCCCGTGCCGACGGCGCCGTTGATCCAGCGAGCGGTCAGCAGCTCGCCGTGCTGCCACGAGTAGTCCCTGCCGAAGAGGTCGCCGTCGACGCCGACGGAGCCCGGAAAGCTCGGGTACGTCGACGAGCAGTAGGTGCGCGCCGGAGCGGAGGGAGTGTTGACGGTGCGCGTGAGCTCCTTGTCCGGGTTGCCGAATCCGTCGTTGTAGCGGCACGTCACGAAGGCGATGTCCTTGACCGCGTCGTAGACGAACCGGCCCTTGAGAAAGCCGTTCGGCGTCGTCGTGTCGAACTCGAAGAACTCGTCCCGCGTCGACGAGCCCTCGGTCGTGGTGCGGCGATTGAAGAGATTCGGCAGCACCGGCTGGCCCGGGGGAGGTCCGGCGGCCCAGTTGACGGGCGCCCAGTCGGTCGCGATCGTCCGGGCGTCGCCTCCGAGCGTCCCGGTGTGCGTCTCGAGGTTGTAGTGGCGCCCGTTGCCGTCCCAGGTGTCGCCGGCGGTCAGCGTGTGGTCGACCTGGTGGTACGGGCAGGTCGAGCAGGTGCTTGCTCCGTAGATCGTCTTCTCGTGCACGAGCCGCCGGTCGCTGCCGGGGAGGCCCGCGGTGTCGAGTTCGTAGCCGCGCTGGACGACGCGGACGGCGCGGCTCCCGCAGAAGTCCGATTCCGCCGAGCCCCCGCACGGCGGATCGGTCACGCTTCCTGCCGTGGGGTCCTTCTCGAAGGTGCGCTCCTCGAGCTCCGCGCCGACGATGTCCCCGGGCACGCTCATGATCTCGCCGCCGTTGCTCGTGCGGCCCCGCGTGCTGCTGAACAGGACGGCCTTCGCGCGGCTGCGGCCGGCGTCGCCGTTGCGGTCCGTCGGCGGAAACACGACGACCGTGAGCGTCTGCGAGTCTTCGGGCGCGCTCGCGTTGCCCGACTCGCCGAAGGGAAAGGCGAATTGCGTGTAGGTCGTGTCGTTGTGGGCCGTGCCGAGAATCTCCCGGCGCCGGACGACTCCGGGCTGCGTGTCGATCCAGCGCATCGGGTTCGTCGGCGTGCAGCCTCCGGGAATGTCGGGAACGGACGGCTCCTCGAGCGCGATCGGGCAGGCATCGGACCGCATGACGTGATTGTCCGGATCGTCGACCGGTGGAACCATCCCGGGGCATCCGGGCTCGAGCCGGCCGCCGCGTCCGTGAAAGAAGGTGTACCAGTTGTAGCAGTACTGGAGGACGCCTCCCGTCGGAAGGGTCACCTGATGCAGGAGAACCTGTCCGAACCCGGGGTCGAAGGTGGAGGAGAACTGATACGAGGGTGCGGTGCTCGAGTCGTCCGCCGGCAGCGTCAGGCTCTTGAGGCGCGGCACGTTGACCTGAAGCACGTTCGATCCGCCGCAGACGTGATTGAGGATCGCGAAGGCGGGCTCGTAGCCGAGGGTCCATGTCTTCGTCGCCGGCGTTCCGTCCACGAGCACCGGGAACGCCACCGACGTGATCATGCCCGTGATCCCGAGGACCGACCCGGTCCCGACGTGGATCTTGCTCCCCGACGGCAGGGTCACGTCCTTGGGAATCCAGGTTCCGGTACCGGACGGCGCGCGCATCTGCATGATGGCGGGGCAGGCGGTCGTGCCGTAGGTCCAGCGAGGCGTCGTCACCTCGGAGGTCGCGTAGTACGTGACGGAATAGGAGTTGCCGAACGGATCGGCCGCGGACGTGAGGTACCAGCCGTCGCGACCCCTGCCGAAGTCGTGGGTGTACCCCTCGGGCAGGCCGATGTCGTCGTAGCCTGAGACGTGCTGGCCGAACACGAAGTGATTGCCGTCGCCGTCCCAGAGATCGTAGGGGCCCGTGCCGGACAGATAGAGCGGGGAGGCGTCGCTCGCCTTGGGTCCGGCGGCGAACATGTGCTGGCTTCCGTCGGGGGCGCTGTAGCAGACACCCGTGATGGTGCCGTGCTTGCAGGTCTTGATCGCTCCGAGCGTCAGCTCCCAGCCGGTGCCGAGCGACGGATTTCCGACGAGCGGCATGTAATAGAAGTTGGGGTTCTGCTCGAGCGACGAGGGCGCGCCGAAGTCGGTCGAACGCGAGTTGTAGGTCAGCGTCAGCTGGACGCGGAAGCTCGGCCCGACCGGGTACGAGGGTCCGAGAGGGATCGGCACCGTCAGCTGGCCGTTGTAGAGGTTCACCGAATCCACCGAGGCGGTGTGGAACGCGCCGTTGACGAATCCCGGCGCCGCGTCCGGATCGTTGTCCGGACCGTTCTGCGCGCGGCTGACAGAAGCGCTTGTCACGAGAAAGCAGAGGGAGAGCACCGGCACGAGCTGACGTCGCATGTTGCAACCCCTTTCGCGGAGTCGCCGGCGGATCTCTCGCTCTTACATTGTCGCGAGCGGGGCGGCGCGGACGCGCGGCGATAGACTCTCGCGGATGCCGCGCATCCATCGCCTGACCGGCGCCGTCATCGACCGCATCGCCGCCGGCGAGGTGGTCGAGCGTCCGGCTTCCGCCGTCAAGGAGCTCGTCGAGAACGCGCTCGACGCCGGCGCGTCGCGGATCGAGGTGGCCGTGGACGGGGGCGGCGTCGACCGGATTCTCGTCCGCGACGACGGCTCCGGCATGGCGGCCGAAGACGCGCGGCTGGCCCTCGAGCGGCACGCGACGTCCAAGATCGCCTCCGACGACGACCTGGCGCGCGTGGGGACCTACGGGTTCCGCGGCGAGGCGCTGCCGTCGATCGCCTCGGTGTCGCGCCTGACGCTGACGACCTCGGATGGCTCGACGCCGGAGGCGATCCGGCTTCGGATCGAGCACGGCGGCCCGGTCTCGGAGGAGCCGGCCGCGCGGCCGCGGGGCACGGACGTTCTGGTCGAGGGGCTCTTCTCGAAGACGCCGGCGCGGCGCAAATTCCTCGCGAGCCCGGAGGCCGAGGCGCGCGCGGTCGCGGTGGCGGTCACGCGCGCGGCGCTGTCGAGCCCGGCGGTGGCCTTCACGCTGCAGTCGAACGGGCGCGAGACGCTGGACGCGCCGGCGGCGGTCGACCGCGGCGCGCGCATCCTGCAGGTCTTCGGGCGGGCGACGCTCGGCGAGCTCGAGCCGTTCGAGGCGCGCGCGGGAGGACTTCGCCTGGTCGGCTACGCGACGCGCGGCGCCGTGACGTTTCCGAGCCGCCGGCACCAGTTCCTCTTCGTCAACGGGCGGCCCATCGAGGACCGCGCGCTGGTCCGCGCGATCGGGCAGGCGTCCCGGGACGCGATCCGCGTCGACCGGCACCCCGGCGTCTTCCTCTTCCTGACCGCCGAGCCCGGTGCCGTCGATGTCAACGTGTCTCCCGCGAAAACGCAGGTGCGGTTCGCGGACGCGGCGACGGCCTTCCGTCTCGTCTACCACGCGCTCCACTCGGCGCTGCTCGCCGGGAAGGAGGAGCGCCGCCTGCGGCC
>DATJXB010000132.1:0-8891 GCA_035500755.1 Thermoanaerobaculia bacterium
TATCGGTGGCTCCGAAGGGCGAGAACCCAAGCATCTTTTCCATGCGATTCAGCTTGTCAGTAGCCCCGAGAGGCGAAATTGAACCGAACATTCTTTCCATCGTTTCGGTGCGCCTCTGCATGTCCGCGACGACGCCACCAAAACCAAGAGTGGTGTCCCGCTGCCATTTCGGCAGCGCTAGGGCCTTCAGGCTCTCGTAAGGGGCTTGCAGACGAGCCCACTGCGCGGCGGAGTCCTCTTCGTGTAGGCACCACGCTTGATGGAGGCGCTCGATCGGTTCGGTCTTCCACTCGATATCAGTACGAGGAACGAACGAGAGTGCCACGCGGTGTTCTCCATCGACGACCCCCTCGTCATGCGATTCCGCTTTGGACGTCAGATGCTCGTTGTAGGCGAGGAAGGCTTCGGCAAAAGACCGTCGCTGTTCGTCCGAGAGACTGAGCTGAACATGATCCAGCTTTCGGACCCCATCGTCGCCCTGGAAGGTGGCGCCGTTGAACTCGTGAAGGCAGCCCAATGCAAGTGCATCAACGAAAGCACTGGGCGACAACGAGCGAGCCTCTCCGCGTCGACCCACAAAGATCTGGCGACGCATCGAGAAGGCGAGGTCAAAGACGGCGCGGTGTCCAGGTTCCACCTCGAGTGTGAAGTGTCTCTCTCGCGCGTTCACCAGGTGCTCTCCCCGATCAGCTTAGGCTGTCGACACCATACAGCGGAACCGGTTCGGAAATGTCTCTCGGTGGGACGCACGGTCCGGCCTCCGGTCTGATAAGGACCTGTGCCCTCGCCCGTGACGAACAACTAGCCGGACGAATCGTCCCTTTTGGTCTCGCCGTCGGCCGGTGACGAGGGTGTTTTGGCAACTAGATTGGCCTCGACGATCTCGTTCTCTGCGATGCTCTGTTCGAAGTCCAGCATCTCGCCGACGACACGCATGAATGGTTCGGCCGCTATCCGTGGCATCCGGCGGAACTCGACGCCGTCCTTCACGGCGTTGCCGAAGGCGAGGAAGGAAATCGGCGAGAAGTTGGCGGCGCGGATCGCGGCGTAGAGGCATTCGGCGTACTGGATCGGGTTGGGTCGGCTCATGGTGGTCCTCACTTCTTGGGTTTGCGGATCGGGGCGAACGCGAACTCGGTGGCCCGGGCCATGGCGCGCAAGAACTCCTCCTCGGCGCGGGGATCTTCGTCGAGCAGGCCTGGTCCGTCCGCTTCGGGCGTGGGTGGCGGGTCGTCGAGCGAGGACTGCCACTCCTTGTAGAGGCGGCGGACCTCGGTGGGTGTGACCCGGAGGGCGCTCACGATCTCTTGCAGCTCGCCGCCCTGGGTGAACATGTTGAAGGCCTCGGCGGCGACGTCGCCGGGGGTCTTCAGGCCGCGGATGCCGCGACGGGCGGCGGCGCGAATCACGTCGGCGGGGTCGTAGCGCCAGACGCCGGCAGTGTCGCGCTTGGGGCGGAGGTCGCCGCGGAGGCGCATTTGGTGAACCGCGGTGACGCCTACGCCGAGCTGACGGGCGACTTGTGAGCGGGTGAGCCCGTCGGGCGGCGGGCGTCTCGAGTTCGACGGCTTCTCGTTTGGCATGTTTCGCGACGACAGTCGCTCTGTCGGCGCAAGAGTCCAGAACGCTGTCGAGCCGACTGACGGGCGAAGAGACGGGTCGAAGAGACGGCTCAGGGGCCCATTCAGGCGGGCGAACGCGAAGCACGGCACCTTGGGCTCGTGAAAGCAACGGGTCCCGCGGGGCGGGGCCGCAACGCCGCGGCGGGGCGCCGCGGGAAGGACCCGATCCGATGATGAATCTCTCGCTCGCGCAGGTGAAGAAGTTCGGCTCCGAGATCCAGTCGCTCAAGAACAAGCACGAGAAGGCCCTCGAGAAGGCCGACCACGTGATCGAAACGGGCGTGGATGCCACGCTCGCGAGCGCTGCGGCGTTCGGGCTCGGCGTCTGGCAGACGCGCGCCGACCACCAGCGGCTGCTGGGCGTTCCGATCGACCTGGCGGTCGGTCTGGCGGCGCACGCGGCGGGGTTCATGGGGATGGGCGGGAAGGCGGCGCCGTACCTGCACTCCGTGGGGAACGGCGCGCTCGCCGCGCACTTCCACACGGTCGGGCGCGGGGTCGGCAAGGAGATGCGCGAGAAGGCGGGGCTGCCGCCGGTCGCGATCATGGGCGGAGAGGGTCCGGCGGAGGGGGGCTCGAACCTCTCCGACGAGGCGCTGTTGGAGATGGCGAAGCGTCGCGGGTAGCTCGCGGGCGCGCTCGAACCGGCACGCACACAACTCGAAACCGCCGCCGGCGTCGGCCAGCGGCTGAAAGCGAAGGGACGAAATGAACAATGACGAAAGCAGCGGCGACGAGATCCTCGGCGCCGACGAGATCCTAGGGGCGGACGAGATCCTCGGCGCCGATGAGGTGTTGGCGGGCGGGGACGAGTCGAGCGGCGACGAATCGAGTGGGGACGAGGTGGGTCTCCGCCTGTTCCGGCGGAAGAAGAAGGGCCCCAAGAAGCTCGACCCGGTCGTGCAGAGCCGGCTCGCGCAGTCGGGGGTGGTGGTCAAGTCGCACGGGTACAGCAAGGGGCGGAGCCAGTCGATCGGCTTCGAGTCGCTGGCCATCCAGCCAGGGGCGACGGTCGACGTGCCGGCGAACCCGCAGGTGCTGTTCAAGCCGAAGCGGCTCGTCTACACGGGGCCGGCCAACACGTTCCTGATCCAGGACGTGAAGATCGGCCGCTCGAGCCAGTTCGTGGCCTCGGGCGCGCAGTCGGCCGACGCGTACCCGCCGACCTCGACGGTCGACAACATGGAGCTGGACACGGCGCGCCCGGGCGTCGTGATCACCCTCCGCATCCAGAACACGAGCGGCGTGGCGGCGGACTTCCGCGCCACGATGTTCGGCCAGGTCGCCGAGTAGTCGCGCGGGCCCGCCGGTGCGCTCGGCCCTGTGCCGGCGGGCTCGCTCATTTTCGAAGAGGGCCTCCACACGAAGGAGTCGAACCACGATGGCCATGCCGCCGATCGTCGTCGTCGCCGAGCTGTTCGCCCGCAAGGGCGACGAGGCCGACCGCGTCCGGTCCGAGCGGTCGCTGTTGCTGCTCATGGAGGCGATGTGCGCGATCGACGGGCTCCACCTCAAGCTGCGGAAGTATCCGAAGCTGTACGAGTCGGGGGTTGTCTACCGGCGCGAGGACGGAACCGAGAACTGGCTCGACATCCCGAGCGTCATCGCGGCGGGGTGGGGCGACTGCGAGGACCTGGTCTTCTGGCGCGTCGCCGAGCTGCGCAAGGAGGGCGTCAAGGCCGCGCCGTTCGCGAAGTGGAGGCGCGTGAACGGCGTTTACAAGTACCACGCGCTCGTGCGGCGCTTCTCGGCCGGGCGCGACCACTTCGGGCGGTTCGTGAAGTCGAACGCCTGGTTGGAGGATCCATCCCGCCGGCTCGGGATGAACGGCCCCAGCGACGACGGCAAGGGGATCCACCACGACTACGTCCACCCGCAACGGAGGGTCGCATGAACCCGCTGGCGCCGAAGATCGACAACCCGCTGGCCGCCGCGGCCGGGCACCCGCTGGTGGCGGCCACGAAGGAGCAGCTGGCGGTCAGTTCGAAGCAGCCGCTGGTGGAGTACGTCCGGCGGTCGATGGAGCTCGAGGACCCCGAAGAGGTCGAGCACCGGGCCAACGAGCTGACCGTGATCGGCTACGAGAAGACGGCCGATCACCTGCGCCAGCACGCTGGCGCGCTGCGCGCCCGGCGCTATCGGCGAGGGCAGATGATCTACCCGTCGCCCATCCCGGAGGCCTCCGACGAGCAGTGGGCCCGGTTCGTCCGGCTGATGCAGATGGGCGACGCCGCCGCGGTGACGCCGAGCGGACAGGTCGGGATCTTCCAGACCCGGCTCAAGCGGCTGCAGGACCTCGGCCTCGCCCGGGATGTCCGTCGCGTGAACGGACCGAGCGGCGCCCGCTGGACGGCGACGTTCCGGCCGCCGCTGACGCTCGCCCGGCTGCTGGCCGACCCGCTGCTGCAGTATCGGATCTTCGTCGCGAGCATGCGGCGCTACCGAAGCGAGATCCTCGGTGAGCACCGGGGCGTGATCGGGACGCAGATCGAGGGCAAGCCGACCACGCTGTCGGGCCTCCTGGCGGTGGCGCACCACGCGGGGCCGGCGATGGCGTCCTGGCTGGCGAGCGCGGACGACCGCAAGCGCTTCGCGAAGACGACCACCGCCTACGGGCGCACCACGGGGGTGTTCTGATGAAAGCGATCGCCGCCAAGAAGCCGATCGACGGTCACTACCGCACCTGGTCGGACGGACGCTGCGTCCACCTCCTCATCCAGCTCACGGGCGGCAACGTCGGCCCGAGCCCGGTGACGATGCACGCCAAGGCGGAGCTGGCGCCCGCGCGGGCGGCCGTGCGCAAGCACCTGGTCAGCGGCGACGACGTGCTGGCGGGCGATCCCGTGGCGATCGAGGCGCTGGCCACGCAGGTGGGCGCGTTCGGCCTCTTTCGACGAATCGGCCACGCGGCCCACGGCGCGTTCTCGCTCGCCACCGCTCCCGTGCGCGCGCTCGGCGGTGCCGGTGTCAACGTCCTGAAGGCGACGGGCAATGTGGCCAAGGGCGTCGAGGGCGCGACGGCGCTGACGGAGTACGCGACTCGCCCGCTCGCCTGGCGCCCGCACAAGAAGCACAGCGGACCGGTGCCGGCCGCAGCAGCGCCGCAAGACCAGGGCCCGAGCGACCAATCGGCGTCTCAGGCGCCGCCCGACAGCGACAGCTCGCAAGCAGATCAGGAGGGACCCATGAACGACGACACCAGCGGCAGCCCGCGACCGCAGTTCCGACACGTGATGGGCGCGGCGGCGCTGCTCAAGCGCGCCCAACACAATCCGAAGGCCGCGAAGCACGTCCAGACGATCGCCAAGGCCGCTGCACAGGGTCACCCGGGCGCGATGGTCGCCCAGGCGGCGATCGCCGAAGCGCGGAAGCAGCAGCGGCAACAGCGGGTGCCGCACCACCCGATCCCGGCGGCCACCCATCCGGCGGTGTTCCCCGCCTGGGCGCGAGGAGCTGCGTAGCGGAACATGAGCGCCCGCTACGAAAGGAACCCTGGCCGGATCGTCGAGCTGTCGGTCGGCAGCTCGCAGGACCTCCTCGATCTCCAGTGGAAGGACGAGATCGCGCACGTCATCTGCGTGACCCTGGTCGGACCGCCCGCGATCTCCGGGGGAGCGCCGAACCCGGTCTCCTGTGTGGCCTTCGTCCAGTGGGGAGCAGGCGAGGCGGAGGCGGAGGCCGAGATCGACTTCGGCATCGGGGGCGTGGTGTTCACGCTGCCGGCGAGCTCCATTCGGATCACGGCCGAGTACGAAGGTAACTTCGGCGCCACCGAGTCGCCTCAACCCATCCGCGTGGGTGCGTTCGCGTCGGTCGGCAGCGGCGCGCGCCAGACGAAGCTGACCCGCACGCGGTTTGTCGGGGACACGATCGCGCCGGGTGGAACGACGACCTTCGAGGTCCCGCCGTTCGCCAAAGCGCTGCGGGTGCTGGGCGGTGATGAAGCGGCACGCGCCCTCCGGCTCGACTTCTTCAGCGACCTGGCGGCGGCGACCCCTCTCTACTCCGTCGAGGTGGCGGCCGGGACTCCTTCGCCACTGACCGATTTGGCGCCCGACATCACGGCGGTCGTCCTGACCAACACGGGCGCCGGCGCGCTCGACGCCGGCGTCCGGGGCGTCTTCGAGCTGGGGATTTGATGGCGACGATCATGATCTCCGCCGCTTGGGACCCGGTGATCGAGCAGTACGCCGGGCGGGTGCCGAGGGCGTTCATCCGGGCGCTGATCCATGGCGAGTCGGGTGGGAACTCCCAGAAGGAGAACCCTGCCAGCCACGCGGCCGGTCTCCTCCAGATCACCGAGATCGTCCGCCAGGACTGGAACTCGGCGCATCCCGACGCGCCGATCTCGAGGGAGCAGCTTTTCGACCCCGAGATCAACGTCCGTATCGGCGCCGCGCTGCTGAATCGGATTGTGCAGGTTTACGGCCGCCACCCGACGATGCGACCGGACTGGGCGTCGCGCCGCTACGCCGAGCTGGTCGCCCTGGGCTGGAACGCCGGGTACAGCGACCACGGCGGGGTCGGGCTCGCGGTAGCCGAGCTCGAGGCTGCCGGCGCCAAGCCCGACGACGTCACCGTCGACTCGGTGGCGAGGGTTGCCGCCAGCCTGCCGCAGGCGTCGCGGTTCGTGTCGCGGCCGGACCGGATTGCCTACGCGAAGGCGGTGGCTGACCTCTACCTCGGCAGCCGGAAGGCACCGGTCGTCGCCGGTCGATCGGGCGCGGTCGGACCGGTGGTTGTCGCGGCGCTGGGCGCGCTCGGCCTCGCGCACTTCGGGCGGAAGGGGCTCGGATGACGACGGTGGCCGAAATCGACCGTCAGGTGAAAGCCGACGACGCCGTCGCGGCCCGCTTGTGGCCGAAGCTCGGAGCGAAGGTCCGAACGGCGTACCTCCACGACCGTGACGCCTGGATCCTCATTCGGCGGGACGTCGACGCGGGCAAGCAGCCGTCGGCGGAGACGCTGACGGCGCAGCACAGGGCGTTCGCGGGTTGGGCGCGCGCCTTTCAAGCGGCATCGAAGCGTCCCAAGAAGGCGAGAGCGACCGTTGCCGCCCCGGCCGCAGCCGCGGCGGTCCCGGCCCTCGCGGCTGCCGTCGTCGCGCCGGCGCCCGCCGCAACGGTCACGAAGGCTTCCCTGGGTGGCGCCGGGAGCGCCGTGGCCGGCGGGCTCGTTCTGGCAGGGGTCCTCGCCATCGCCGCGCGGAGGAAGCGGGCATGAGCTTTTACGAGAGCGGAGCGACCGAGGTGGGGCGCCTCTTCTCGGTGCTCTCGCCGTCGGCGATCAAGCAGGAGATCGACTCCGTGGACGCCTACGTGCGCCGCATCGACGGTGACGTCCAGACCCACAAGGGGAAGCTCACCGACCTCCTCAACGACTGGCACCTCTTCGTCGAGGAGTGGATCACCTTCCGCGACGGGGCGGGGTGGTTCGCCCGGACGACGGGCGCCACTTACGACAAGGCGCTCGACTATCGCAAGCGCGCGGACGCCTGGGACGAGCTGATTCGGCGCCGGGGCGCCTCCAGCGCACCCGTCGGGACGACGCCGGCGTCGGCGCCGAAAGGAGACCTCATCGGATCGCTGGTGAAGCTGGCCGGGATCGGCATCGCTGCCTACGTCGGCGTGAGCCTCATCCAAATCTACAAGCAGCGGGAGGCGCGACATGACGACCGACCTTGAGCGCGACTCGGCGTCGTACGACCGGATCCGGAAGTGGCTGTCGCGGACGCTCGAAGGTGACGGCGTCGATCGGCTCGTGATCCGGCACGACACCCATGCCGAGGTCGCAACGATGCGGGGCGAAGAGGGCGGCACGTTCGAGAGCGCGGATGGGCCCGTCGAGGAGCTGACCGCGGCGATCGCGGAGCGGGTGCTCGAGGACGCCATCGGCCTGGGCGGGGTTCAGCGCTACATCGTCACGGCATACGGGCAGGACAAGGTGATCGGCCGTCTCACGTTGCGCGAGAACGCCGACGCTTTGGCCGCGGGTCGACAGCCCGGCGACCCGATCGACAGCGAGCCGCCGAACGAAAAGGGCCTGCTCACCCAGACCATGCGCCATCTCGAGATCAGCGAGCGCACCCACGCCACCGCCATCGCGAACATCTTCGCGATGCAGACGCGGATGCTCCGCGAGAAGGACGACCGCATTTCCCACCTCGAGGAGCACCACTGGGAGACGGTGGTCGCCGCCGAGCAGTTGGTCAGCGACCACCACCGGCGCCAGCTCGAGAATCGCGCCGCCGACCAGAAGGCGGAGGCGATGCGCGAGGTCCTGGGGACGTTCCTGCAGCTCGCGCCCACTGCGGTCAACAAGCTGGCCGGTCGGGCCGTGCTGCCTGAAAAGACCTCGCCAGCGCTGGTCGGTCTGCGGGCGCTCGTCGGGACCCTGAAGGCCGAGCAGCTCGAGGCCTTCAAGTTCGTGCTGACGCCGGCGCAGCTCGAGACGTTCACCGAGATCGTCGGGTCGGAGGTCGCCGACGAGGAGAAGCGGACGACGGTCAAGCGATAGGAGCCACCCATGCCCAACACCTTTCAGGTTCTCGATGTTCCGACCGGCGACGGCGCCGGGGTTCCGTTCGTAGCCAGTGCCCTCGGTCGACCGAAGACGATCGTCTTTGCCGGTCCGGTGCTCGGTCGCTACGTCGTTGAGGGATCGAACGACGGCGGCACGACCTGGGACATCCTGGTCGACGACGACGGGGAGCAGGCGCTGTTCACCAGCCAGGCGCCGGGCGTCCGCAACTTCGACGCCATCGTCGGGCAAGTACGGGTCCGCAGCATCGGCAACAGCGGCCTGACGACGGCTCCCATGATCGCGCTTGGCGCGCCGCCGGCGGTGGGCACACCAGTGTTCGGCGTTTTGAACGTCCCTGCCGGGCCCGGCGCCGGCGCCGTCTTCGACCTCGGGCTCTCCGCCGGAGCCTTCAAGACCTTCATCCTCCGCGGCTCCATCTCTGCGGGATCCCGGTACTCGATTCAGGGCTCGATGGACGGCCAGAGCTTTCAGGAGGTCATGCTCTTCACGAGCGACCAGCAGGGCGCGCGCCCCGCGTCGTTCCTGTGCCGTTTCCTTCGGGTTCAACGCGACGCCGGCGGCCCCACGCCGGTCATCGCCTTCGGCAGCGAAGGGATCCTCGAGGCTGCCGCCGGCGGCGGCACGTCCGAGATCTCGATCGCCGACGACGGCGAGATCGAGACTAGCTCGACCTCCAACGAGGAAGTCCTGCGGCAGTACCAAGTCCCGCTCGCGCTGCTGTCGTCG
>DATJXB010000133.1:0-25454 GCA_035500755.1 Thermoanaerobaculia bacterium
GTTGTCGACCTTCAGGTAGTAGAGCCCGGTGACCTTGTTCGCCAGAACCCAGTCCGACTGGTTCAGGTATTCGTTGTGGAAGAAGATGTTCGACTCGTCGCCGGCCGCGTACGGGCCGACGTAAACGAGGTCGGCGTTCAAGGGAATGTACGTCCCCTTCAGGACGATGTGCTCGCCCTTCTTCCAGCCGTGTTTCCTGGCGATGCTCTCGCCCGCCACGAAGCCGTTGCGCGTCGCCTTCCACTCGGCGTTGACGGCCGGGTCGATCTTGGCGTCGTCGAAGATCTTGTCGAAGTAGATCTCGGGGTCGGTCGAAAGCTGCCCGATCCAGTTCTCCGGCTTGTCGTCCTTGTAGACGCCGCCGAACCAGAGCTCCGGCGACACCGCGACGACGCCCGGGATCTGCTCGATGCGCTGCCGCTGGGACAGCGGGAGGAAGTTGCCGAGGCCGGTCGCGTGCTGGACGACGAGCCGGTTGGCCCCGCGGCCGCCGGAGGGGTCCGCCTGCATGGCCTGCAGCAGCGACGCGAGAATCACGATCAGCGTCAGCACGATGACGATCGAGCTCGCGGTCAGCGAGGTGCGCAGCTTCTTGCGGAAGACGTTGCGCCAGACGAGACGGAAGTACTTCATGCCCGCCTCCCCGCCCCGGCCTCCGTCCGCTCGTCGGTGTGCAGCACGCCCTTGTCGAGGTGGACCATGCGGTGGGCGCGCGCGGCCGCCTTCGGGTCGTGCGTGACCATGACGATCGTCTTGCCGAACTCCTCGTTCAGGCGCCGGAGCAGCTCGAGGATCTCGTCGCCGGACTTCGCGTCGAGGTCGCCCGTCGGCTCGTCGGCCACGAGGATCCGGGGATCCGACACGATCGCCCGCGCGATCGCGACGCGCTGCTCCTGGCCGCCCGAGAGCTGGCGCGGAAAGTGGTCCATCCGATCGGCGAGACCGACGATCGAGAGCGCGGTCTCGACGTGCTTGCGGCGGTCGGCGCGCTTGAGCGGCGTCAGCAGGAGCGGCAGCTCGACGTTCTCGAACGCCGTCAGGACCGGCAGCAGGTTGTAGAGCTGGAAGATGAAGCCGATCGTGTTCGACCGCCACCGCGCGAGCTCGGTCTGGCCGAGCGTGGCGATGTCGCGGCCGCCGATGACGATCCGGCCCCGCGTGGGCTGGTCGATGCCGGCGATGAGATTCAGGAGCGTGGTCTTGCCCGAGCCGGACGGGCCCATGAGGGCGACGTACTCGCCCTCCGGGATGTCCAGGTCGATGCCCGTGAGCACCGGGATCTCGATCTGGTCGCGCCGGTAGACCTTCTCCACCTTGTCGATGCGAATCAGCGTCTCGGCCATTTCAGTTCTCCCCTCCTTCGACCCGGACCTTCTCGCCGTCCTTGACCCGCGCCCCGCCGGCGAGCGAGATCAGCCGCTCGCCGCCCTTGAGCCCTTCCGTGATCTCGACCTGACCCTGGACGTCGCCGCCCGCCGTCACCGGCGTGAAGGCCGCGCGCCCGTCGAGCACGCGGTAGACGCCCGTCTTCCCGTCCACCGTCGCGAGCACGGCCTTCGGCACGACGACGCGCGAACGCGCTTCCTTGCCCTGCGTGGACTGCGCCGTGAAGCTGACCCGCGCCGACAGGTCCGGCAGCACGCGGTCGTCGGGATCGAGGAACGCGACCTTGACACGCACCGTCGCCTTCTGACGGTCGGCGGCCGGCACGATCTGGCGGAGGCGCCCGTGGTAAACCTTGTCCGGAACGGCGTCGAGCGCGATCTCCGCGGGCTGGTCCCTGGCGAGCTTCGACAGGTTCGCCTCGTTGACGTCGGCGCCGACGTAGAGCGACGAAAACTCGACGATCGTCGCGATCGCGCCGCCGGAGCCGCCGCCCGAGGGCGAGGAGCCGTAGGGCGAGACCGCCTCGCCCACGAACGCGCGCTTGGCCGTGATGACGCCGGTGAACGGGGCGCGGATGACGGTGTAGTCGAGCAGCGCGTCGACGTACCGGACGCGCGCCCGGGTCGCCGCTTCGTTGGCCACGGCCGCGTCGTAGGCCGACTTCGGCGCGAGGCCCTGGTCGTAGAGGCTCTGCTGGCGCGCGCGCTCGGCGTCGGCGTTGACCCAGTTCGCCTTGGCCTCGGCGAGCTGCGCGTCGAGGTCGGTCGAGTCGAGGCGGGCGATGACCTCGTCCTTCTTGACGCGCGTCCCTTCGGTGACGTTCAGCTCGGTGATCCGCGAGGTGATCTTGGGCGACAGGTCCGCCTTGCGCTCGGCCTCGACGTAGCCCGTCGCGGTCAGCAGCGTCGTCGCCTGGCCTTCGCTCACGATCGACGCGTTGACGACCTCGACTTTCGTCGGCCGCAGGCCCCGCCCGGCGAGCAGGTACGCGGCGGCGCCCGCCGCCACCACGACGACGGCGGCGAGCAGAAGCCAGCCCTTCGGCCCGCCGCGGCGCTCGGGCTCGCGGTGGATGCGGAGGGCCGACAGGTCGGCCGGTCTGGGTGATTCCTGGGTCATGGGGTTCGCTTTTCGAGGCGCCATTCTATTCTCGACTCCGGCCCCACCGAGGGGGCTATCTCCTTCATACGGCGTAGGGTTGCCGCGGGTTGTGCCGCCCGCGGTCGAACCGGCTCGTTGGAATCGCCGTGGTACCCTTTTGCGAGGAGGTGGGTCATGAGGTGCCGCTCACTGGCGATTGCGGTCCTGCTCGCCTGCGCCTTCACGCTCCGCGCGGAGCAAAAGTTTTATCAGATCACACTCGTCCCGACGGGAACGGTCCTCGCGGCCGATCTGCCCGTGACGAAGGGCAACATGGTGATCTTCCACGGTTATCCGAGCGGGACGCTCGTCAGCATGCCCCGGTCGAGCGTCAAGAGCGTGTCGCAGATCGCGCCGGGAAGCGCGAAGGAGTCCAACGCCGCGGCGAGCGTCATCCCGATCGGCAACCTCGCCATGCAGGGCGGGGCCTCCCAGGGCGGCGCGCAGAACGCGCGCACCGTCGGCCAGGCCAAGGCGGCCGCCGCCGCCGGCGCGGCCGCTCCCAAGGAGAATCAGATCGGCGGCCCCGGCTTCTACAGCGACATCGTTCCGGGCCAGACGCAGGCCTTCGGCAACTCGCCCAACGACTACCAGGTCGGCCGGACCTACGCCTACGCGCCGTCGAACGCGACCCAATCCTCGCCGGGCTCGCCCCCGACCGCGCCCGCGATGACGAACGGGCAGAACCCCCCGCAGTGATGCCGGCTCGCCGCGGCTCGGCCTGCTAGCGGGCCGCTTCGCGGCCCGACCCGAGAGAGCGGGAACCTCGTTTTCGGCCTGCTTTCTTCGAAGGCGTGAAGCCGATCGCCGATCTGGCGATGCCGGGTGGCGCCTCGGGTTCTCCTCCCGAGGGCCTCGCGATCACGACGTCGAACCCCAAGGAGTCGCTCATCGACGGGAAACCGGGAGCGGGCGCGACGGGGACTTCCCCTCCCTCTCCGGCCGGACCGCGCCGGCGGCCCGGTTTCAGATGTGGATGGCGTGCCCCTGCACCGCTTCCGCCGCCTCGTGAATCGCTTCCGAGAGCGTCGGGTGGGCGTGGATGGTGCGGACGAGCTCCTCCGACGTCGTCTCGAGCTTCATCGCGGCGCCGGCTTCGGCGATGAGCTCGGTCGCGGCCGGTCCGATGACGTGGACGCCGAGGACCTCGTCGTACTTCTTCTCGGCGACGATCTTCACGAAGCCGGAGGCCTGGTTCACGATCCGCGCCTTGCCGATCGCGGAGAACGGGAACTTGCCGACGGCGACGTCGTAGCCGCGCTCGCGCGCCTTCGCTTCCGTCAGGCCGATCGAGCCGACCTCGGGGGAGCAGTAGGTGCAGCCGGGCACCTGGTCGTAGTTGATCGGCGGCGGGTTCTTCCCCGCCATGTGCTCGACGGCCACGACCGCCTCGGCGGAAGCCAGGTGCGCCAGCGCCTGCGTCGGCAGGACGTCGCCGATGGCGTAGACGCCGGGCACGTTGGTCCGCATCATCGCGTCGACCCTGACGTAACCCTTCTCCGTCGCGATGCCGAGCGTCTCGAGGCCGATGCCGTCGGTCAGCGGCCGGCGTCCCACCGCCATGAGGACCTTCTCGGCGCGGAACGTCTCGGTCTTGTCGCCGGCCGAGCGGGCGAGCAGCTCGACGCCGCCGTCGCCCCGGGTGATCCGCTCGACGCGCGTGTCGGGGTACACGGCGATCCCCTGCCGTTTGAACGACGCGGCGAGCTCCCGCGAGATCTCCTCGTCCTCGACCGGCACGATCCGGGGCAACACCTCGACGATCGTGACCTTCGCGCCGAACCGGGCGTGCATCGACGCGAACTCGACGCCCACGGCGCCCGAGCCGATGACGACCAGCGACTTCGGCACCTCGGCGAGCTCGAGCATCGACGTCGAGGACAGGATCCACTTGTCGTCGATGTCCATCCCGGGCAGCGAGCGCGGCGTCGAGCCCGTGGCCACGATGACGTTCTTCGCGAGGAAGACCGTCTCCGCGCCGTCGGCGCCCGTCACCGAAACGCGGCCCGGCGCGACGAGCCGCCCGAAGCCGGCCGCCACGTCCACGCGGTTCTTCTTCATGAGGTACGAGATGCCGTTGGTGGACTGGCGGACGATCTTCTCTTTGTGCTTCAGGGCCGCGGGCATGTCGAGCCGCACCTCGCGGGCCGCCACGCCGACGTCGCCGCCGTGCCTCGCCTCTTCGAGGACGTCGGCGGTGTGCAGCAGGGCCTTGGTCGGGATGCAGCCCCAGAGCGTGCAGACGCCGCCCAGGCGAGGCTCCTTCTCGACGACGAGAGCCGTCATCCCGAGCTGGGACGCGCGGATCGCCGCGACGTAGCCGCCCGGGCCGGAGCCGATGATGCAAAGGTCGTAGGACTTGATCGAGCTCATGCGTCAAACCTCAGAGCGCGTAAGACTATCAAGCCCGCGCGCCCGCGAATTCAGCTGTCCGCGCCCTCGCCCGCCCGCGTCGGCTCGAGCCCGAGCGCATTGTTGAAGCGATTGAAATACGCGAAAAGACCCACGACGGATGCGAGCTCGACGACCTCGGCCTCGGCGAAGTGCTCCCGGAGGGCCGCCCACGTCGCGTCGGGAATGCGGTTGGCGTCCCGCGTCATCTGGAGGCCGAACCGGAGCGCGGCCTTCTCGCGCTCGGTGAAGGGCCCCGACTCGAAGTCGCGCAGCGCCGCGATCTGGTCCTTCGTCGAGCCGGTCCGCTCGGCGAGCGTCGTGTGGGAAGCGGCGCAATAGCGGGACGCGTTCTCGAGCGACGTCTGGAGCGCGAGCATCTCCTTGAGCTTCACGGGCACCGTCCCCGAGCCCATCACGGCCGCGAAGTGCGCGTCCATCGTCGTCAGCAGCCACGGCCGGTGCGCAAAAGCGCGGTACATGTTCGGAATGTTGCCGCGCTCGGCGATCTTGCGGTCGAAGGCCTCGCGGGCGGCGCCGGTGACGGCCGATCGGCCGACCAGGGGGATTCGTGACATCGCTCCTCCGCGTCGGAATCCTATCCCGCCGCTTCCACTAGAATCGCCGCCGATGCCGCGCGCCCGGATCGCGACTGCTCTCCTGCTGGCCGCCTTCGCCGTGTCGTGCGGCGCCGAGAAGCCGGCGCCGCTGCAGGGAATCAAGGTCGGCTTCTTCGGCGCGCTCACGGGGCCGACCGCCACCTTCGCGATCTCGGGCAAGAACGGCGCGACGCTCGCGATCGAGGAGATCGACCGCGCGGGCGGCGTGCTGGGCCGGCCCGTCGAGCTCCTCTCGGAGGACGACCGCGGGGAAGCGTCGGAAGCGGCGTCGGCCGTGTCGAAGCTGATCACGCGGGACCACGTCGTCGCGCTCATCGGCGAGAACGCCTCGTCGCGCTCGCTCGCCGCGGCGCCGATCGCCCAGAGCTACGGCGTCCCGATGATCTCCCCCTCCTCGACCAACGTCGAGGTGACGAAGAAGGGCGACTACATCTTCCGCGTCTGTTTCATCGACGCCTACCAGGGCAAGGTCCTGGCGGCCTTCGCCCGCAAGAACCTCAAGGCGCAGACGGCCGCCATCCTGACCGACTCGCGCAGCGACTACAGCGTCGGGCTCGCCGACGCGTTCCGGACCGCGTTCACCGGCGCCGGCGGCCGCGTCGTCGCCGACGCGAAGTACGCCGAAGGCGACAG
The DNA here is from genome assembly GCA_035500755.1 of Thermoanaerobaculia bacterium. GTDB lineage: Bacteria > Acidobacteriota > Thermoanaerobaculia > UBA5066 > Gp7-AA6 > DAHUXD01. The sequence continues at coordinate 6,171 of DATJXB010000133.1, forward strand.
CGACTTCTCCGCCCAGCTCACGGCGCTCACGCCCTCGAACCCCGACGTCCTGTTCGTCCCGGGTTACTACACCGACGCCGGCCTCATCGCGCGGCAGGCGCGGTCGCTCGGGGTGAAGGCGACGCTCCTCGGCGCCGACGGTTGGGACTCGCCGAAGCTCGTCGAGATCGGCGGCGAAGCGATGGAGGGCGCCTACCTGTCCAACCACTATTCGGTGGACGACCCGTCGCCGGCCGTCCGGCGTTTCGTCGAGGCCTACGAGGCAAAGTACGGCGCGGAACCCGACTCGATCGCCGCGACCTCTTACGACGCGATGCGCCTGCTCGCGGACGCCATCACGCGCGCGGGCTCGACGGAGGGGCGCCGCGTGCGGGACGCGCTGGCGGCCACGAAGAACTTTGCCGGCGTCACCGGCACGATCACGATGGACTCGGACCGCAACCCGATCAAGCCCGCGGTCGTCCTCAAGGTCGTCGGCGGGCGCTTCCAGTTCGCCGACTCGATCGCGCCCGGGTCGTGAGCCGTTCTACGGCTTCGGCGCAAACTCCAGCACGAACTCGTCGAAGGACGCTTCGCCCGGCCCCGCCGCCGCGAGCCCGGTCCTGCCGCTCGCCGGATTCGGATCCTTCGCCTCGAAGACCTTCTGTCCGTCGAAGAGCGCCGTCAGCGCCGGCCCGTTGGCGACGACCGCGAGCTTCTCCCAGTCGCGCTCGAACTTCACGCGGCCCCGGCCGAGCTCCGTCGCCTTGCCGTCGCGGTACGACGTCAGCACGACGTCGCCGGCGGTCGTGTCGGCGAGGAGAACGACGAAGGTCTTGTCGTCCTGGAAGCGGAGGAGCAGGCCGGCGCGGCTCCCGCCGCGTTTGGTGAAGGTCGAGACGGTGCCGTCCTGAAACGCGTAGGTGCGCCGGATCGCCGCGGCGATCGAGTCGGCGGGCCGCTGCGCCTCGACCTGGGAGAGCTTGTTCGGCGCCGACGGCGGGTTCGGGTCGACCAGGACGAGCCAGCGCGCGGGGCCCGGCGCGCCGAGGACGGCCGCGTCGAAGAAGCCGGGAGCGCGCATGACCGAGTCGGTGTCGAAATGATTGCGAATCGTCTCGGCCGGGAGGGCCGGGGCCGTCAGGACGGCGGCCGCCCAGACGAAATGCCGGAGGAACCGCTGTGAAGATCTCATCGTCGCGAAAAACGGGTCGAATGCCCTAAAATTCCCGGCATGGACACAAACTCCCAGGACCGAAACCGAACCTACCGGGCGAGCCGGGATGGCTTCGCCTTCGTCCTCGACCCCGCGAACGTGCAGCGCTTGAAGAGCATGCCCGACTTCGAAGGGCGCGAGGAGCCCGCGGTCGCCGAGGATTTCCTGCGCTCCCGCGCCGAGGCCTGGGCCGACGTGCTCGCCTCGGCCGGCGCGGGGCCGGGCGAGATCGCCGTGGAGATCGACCCGCACCAGAAGAAGGCGCGCCTCTCGCGCGCCACGCGGATCGTCATCACCGCCGACATCTGACGGGCGTCCGGCCGGAGGCTCGTCATCCCCGAGGGCGGGAGCCCGAGGGATCCCTCGAGAGGCCGCGCCCGGACTCGAAAGGGATCCCTGGCGGCGCTCGGGACGGCAGCGCCCCGACCTAGAAGCTCAGGATTCCCCGAATCCGGTTCTCCAGCGCCAGGAAGGCCTGCCGCGAATAGGGATCGACCACCACGCGGACCTCGCTTCCGGACGGCACGTCGTCGACGATCGAGGCCGCGAGCCGGTCGGCCTGGCCATCGAAGAAGGATTCGCCGATCTCGGTGTCGGTCTTGCCGCGCGACCCCGGCAGCTCGCGCAGGCGCGCCAGGTCCGGCGGGTCGAGCCTCAGGCGATAGCCGCGGCACTCGCGGTAGAGCGGGTCGCGGCGGTCGGCGAGGTCCGGGCGCCGGGGCGCCGACGGCGCCCGGGGCGGCTCCGGCAGCGTCCCCGTCATGGCGGTCGCCGCCGGCTCGACTTCCTCGAGCCCTTCGGCATCGGCCTCGTCGTCCGCGGCGGACAGGGCCGCGACCGGCTCGGCAAACGGCGGCTCCGGCGCCGCCGGCGCTGCCGGCTTCTCGAGCTCGGACGGCTCGTCCTCGGGCGGAAAAGGCGCGTCGTCGTTCGTCATGGTCAGCGGCCCGCCAGCACGTTCTTCGAGATGACGATGCGCTGGATTTCGCTCGTCCCTTCGTAGATCGTCGTGACGCGGGCGTCTCGATAGTACCGCTCGACGGGGTACTCCTTCGAGTAGCCGTAGCCGCCGAAGATCTGGACGGCGCGCGCGGCGATCGCGTTGGCGGCCTCGGTCGCGTAGACCTTCGCCATCGACGACTCCTTCGAGAAGCGCACGCCGGGCGTCTCGGAGCGCAGCGCCGCACGGTACGTCAGCGCGCGGGCGGCGTCGAGCTGGACCCGCATGTCGGCGATCTGAAAAGCGATCGCCTCGTGCTCGGCGAGCTTCTTCCCGAAGGACTCGCGGGTCTGCGCGTATTCGACGGCGGCTTCGTAAGCCGCCTGGGCGATGCCGATGCCCTGGGCGGCAATCCCGATGCGCGAGTGGTCGAGCGTCGTCATCGCGATCGTGAACCCCTGGCCCTCGGCGCCGAGCCGGCGGTCTTCGCCGAGGCGAAGGTCGTCGAAGAAGATGGCCGCGGTCTTCGACGAGCGCAGCCCCATCTTGTCCTCGGCGGCGCCGACGCGGAGCCCGCGATCCTCCGCGGAAACGAGGAAGGCCGTGATGCCGTGCGTGCCGGCGCTCCTGTCGGTCATCCCCATGACGACGTACCAGTCGGCCTCGCCGGCGTTGGTGATCCAGGCCTTCGCGCCGTTCAACACGTAGCCCGATCCGTCGCGCACGGCCGTCGTCTTCTGGTTGGCCGCGTCGGAGCCCGACTGCGGCTCGGTGAGCGCGTAGGCGCCGAGCGCCTTCCCCGAAGCGAGCGGCGTCAGGATCTCGGCCTTCTGTTTCTCGCTCCCGAACTTCCAGATCGGGTAGCAGGCGACCGAGTTGTTGACCGAGACGATCACCGCCGTCGAGGCGGAGACGCGCGAGAGCTCCTCGATCGCGAAGACGTAGGACAGCGCGTCCGAGCCGGCGCCGCCGTGAGCCTCCGGGATCATCACCCCCATGACGCCGAGGTCGCCGAGGCGTCCGAGGATCTCGCGCGGAAAGCGCTCCTCGCTCTCCCACCGCGCGACGTGCGGCGCGATCTCGGCGGCGGCGAACTCGCGCACCGCCTCGCGGATGCGCTTCTGGTCCTCGGTCGGCTCGAAGTTCACGGCCGCGGCCCTTGAGGCGCCGGCGGCGCGCCCCCCGGCGGTCCTCCGCCCGGTCCGCGCCCTCCGCGGCGCCGGCGGCGGCGGCGGCGCTTTCCGCCCCCGGCCCCCGGCTCCCCGGCCCCCGACGCGGAAGGCGGCGGTCCGCCCGGACGGCGCTCGCCGCCGCCGGTCCGCTGGCCCGGCGCACCTCCCCGCGGCGGCTGGGCCGGCGCTGGTCCGCCCGGCCTCCGATCGCGATCGCGGCCCGGCTCCCGCGGCCCGCCCTGCGGCCGGCCTCCCTGTCCGCCGGCGCGCTCGCCTCCCCGTTCGCCGCCGCGTCCGCCGCGGCCCCGGCGCCGGCGGCGCCCGTCGCGCCGCGGCTCGGGCGTGTCGACCCAGCCTTCCTCGAGGTGGCGGAAAGTCACCAGGATCTCGGTCTTCGCCGCCTGCGCCCGGACGAGCTCGACGATCTTCGCGCGCAGCACCGCCGCGGGGTCCGCCTCGAGCGTCGGGATGCGCTCGGCGTCGAAAAGCACCATGCGCGTCCAGCACACCCGCCGGCGCGCGCCGTCCGGCCCGTCGAAATCCATGACGAAGAGATCCCGCTCGTGGTCGAGCGAGTGCTCCCGGAGCGTGAAGCCCGGCAGCGCCTCGCCGCAGATGTCCTTGAGGAGCGGAAGGTGCTTTTCGCCCCCCTCGAAGGTCTGTTCCATCGAGACCACGCGGTCTCGAAACATCCGTGTCTGGCCCAACTCAGACCTCTCGCGGTCCGCTTCGCGGACCGTGGAAATGAGAGGGAAAGTCGCAGACCGGCCCTCTCCCGAGGAGGCGCGGCGCGCCGACGCGCACGGCCGGGCCCCGGCTCTTCATCCGATTTGCAGCCCCGCGTCGCGGAAGATCTCGCGGGCGATGATGAGCCGGTGGATCTCGCTCGTGCCCTCGTAGATCTCGGTGATCCGCGCGTCGCGGAAGTTGCGCTCGACGGGGTATTCCTTCGTGTAGCCGTAGCCGCCGTGGATCTGCAGCGCCTTCGTCGTCACGCGCTGCGCCATCTCGGCGGCGTAGAGCTTGGCCGTGGCCGCCTCCATCGAGTAGCGCCCGCCGTTCTTCTTCGTCGCGTCCTTGGCCGCGGCGGCCTTGCGCGTCAGCAGACGCGCCGCGTCGAGCTCCGTCGCCATGTCGGCCAGGTAGAACCGCAGGACCTGGAAGTCCGCGATCGGACGCCCGAAGGCCCTCCGCGCCTTGGCGTACGCGACCGCCGCCTCGAACGCCTCCTGCGCGATGCCGACCGCCTGCGCGGCGATCCCGATGCGGCCGCCGTCGAGCGTCGACATCGCGATCTTGAAGCCGTCGCCTTCCTCGCCGAGCCGGTCGGAAACCGGGACCTTCACGTCGGTCAGGAAGATCTCGACCGTGCCCGACGCGTTGACGCCGAGCTTGACCTGGTGACGCGAGCGGTCGAATCCCGGCGCCGACGCGTCCACGAGAAATGCCGAGATCCCCTTGATCTTCTTCTCCGGGTTCGTCATCGCGAAGAGCAGGCAGACGTCGGCGTTCGAGCCGCAGGTGATGAAGACCTTCTGCCCGGAGATGCGGTAGACGTCGCCCTCGCGGACGGCGCGCGTCTTCTGGTTGCCGGCGTCGGAGCCGGCGTCCGGCTCGGTCAAGGCGAAGCAGCCGAGCTTCTCGCCGCGCGCGAGCGGCGCGAGGAAGCGCTTCTTCTGGTCGGCGTTGCCGAACTTCTCGATCGGGTCGCAGACGAGGGAATTGTTGACCGAGAGGATGACCCCCATGTTCGCGCAGGCGCGCGAGATCTCCTCGACGACGATCGCGTAGGAGACGACGTCCATCCCCGACCCGCCGAATTCCACCGGGACAGAAACGCCCGCGAGGCCGAGCTCGCCGGCCTTCGCGAAGGTGCCGCGGGGAAACTCGCCCGACTGGTCGATCGCGGCCGCCCGCGGGCGCACGACCTCCTCGGCGAACTCCCGGACCGAGGCCTGCAGGAGCTGTTGTTCCTCCGTGAGGTCCAGAAACATGGAGGCGGAGTATAACGGGACCGAGAGGCCTCCAGAACCCGCGCCGCTCGGTTCGGGAGAGAAGGATGCGGCGCCCCCTCTCTCGTCGGTCGGGCCGCGAAGCGGCTCGAGCAGAATCCGAGTCAGGGGCAGACGAACGCTTGCGTGTCCTGGAGCGGCTGGAAGGCGTTGCCGATCGCGTTCGTGTAGGTCTGCGAGGTCCCGGCGACCGTGTCTTCGACGAGCAGCGTGACCCCGACGTTGGTCAGGCCGCCCGAAAAAACCCAGAAGTGCTGGTTGAGCGAGCAGCCGGTCAGGACCTTGACGACGAGCTCGATGTTGTCGGCCGAGAAGAACCAGAAGTAGCCCGAGTCGCCCGTCAGCGGAACGCCCATGCCGGTGCCGCTCGCGCCGGCGGAAGTCGTATAGAAGGCGGTGACGCGGAAGCGCGCGCCGTCGAGGCAGAGCGTCGTGGCGTTGGCGACGCAGGGCGCGGGGGCGCCCGGCTGGAGCCACTGCTGGATCGCCGGGAACGTCACGTTGAAGCGGCCTTCGAGCGACTCGTTGTTGACGTTGTCGCAGTCGTCGTTCCTGTTGCTGCCACAGGCGCCGAACTCCTGCCCCACGACCCGCAGGTCGCCGAGATACACCGGGGAGCCCGAGCTGCCGCCGGAGGTGCCGCCCTCGATGTCTTTCTCGTAGATGAAGTTTTCGATGGGAGCGTCGTCGACGCAGGTGTACGGCGGATTCGCCAGCACCTGCTCGCGCGTGTACACCATGGGGTTTCCATTCGGGTAGCTCAGCCGATAGAGGACGAGCCCGTCGGCCTGCGAGAAGTCCGCCGTCGTCCAGCCGAGCACCACGCTATCGGCCGGCGGGCTCTGCGACAGCTCGACGAACGTGTAGTCGCTCGTGTCGGGGTGCGCCCCGGTCGCGAGCAGCGTCGAGCCGAGCGTGCGCGGAAACTGCGTCTCGTCCGGATAGGGCCCGTTGCACGTCGCCGTGCGGTACTGCCAGTAGGCCTCGAGCGACGTCGCGGAGTTCTGGTTCGCGAAGCAGTGGTTGGCCGTCAGCAGGTACGGGATCGAGCTGCCGGCGGTCGTGTTCAGCAGGCCGCCCGTGCAGACGAAGTAGCCCGTGTCGGTCGGGTCGGAATCGTCGTAGAACGTCAGCTGCCCGATCGAGCGCGTCGCCTGGTCGATGAGCGGAAAGTCCGCGGTCGTCACGCAGCTGCGGTCGACGAAGCAAGCGTCCGACTTGGGCCGCACCGACAGGCCCGACGCCTTGTCCGACGGCGACGGCGCGAAGCCCGGGTTCTCGAGATGCGCGACGTCGGCGAGGAGAAGCGTCGCCTTGCCGAGGTCCGCCGCGCCCGTTCCCGCCGGGATTCGCACCTCGAGGAAGATCCGGTCGGCGAAGATCGTGTTCGTCCAGAAGCCCTCGGGGCGCGTGCCGTGCGTGAAGTCGTACGGCCCCTGGATCTCGCCGTCCTCGCCGTAAACGTAGGCGCGGCTGCCCGCGGGAAGGATCGCCCGGGACAGGTGCAGCCGCAGCGCGCCCGCGCCCGTCGAGGAGAACGACGCCGTCCACGCGAGGCTGCCGTCGGCGGCACGCTCGAGAAGGCCGCCCCCGACGACGCGCGACTCCCCGGCCGCGAGGTCGGACGGAAGGCTCGCGAAGCCGACGGCCGAAGGCAGACCGCGGTTGATGCCGATCTTCATCGCGGGCTTCTTCGAGCGGACGCCCGCGCCCTTGCGCCCGGACGACTGAAGACGGGCGCGCTCGGAGGCCGAGAGCTCGCCGAGGTCATGGCGCGCGTCGGCCGGCAGGCGCGACGAAGCCATCACGATGTCCGACCGCTTCGGCGTTGCCGCCGGCGGCGTCGTCGGCATGAAAGGCGCGGGGCCGACCTCGACGACGCCGGGCGGCTTCTGCAGGGCCGGGGCGGCGGCCAGCGAGACGTTCGCGGCGGCCAGACCGGCGGCGAGGCAGAGCAGTCGCTTCATCGGGCGATCATAACGTCCGCTCGCGCCGCTCTATGCCCGGCGGAGCCACAAACCCTTGAGGTATTCCCCCTCCGGACAATCGAGCGAGACCGGATGGTCCGGACCCGCCCCCTGCCGCGCGACGAGCGCGAAGGGCGCGCCCGCGTCGAGGCTCGCCGAAAACACGATCTTCTGGAAGAGATCCGCGTCGACCAGGCCCGAGCACGAGCACGTCAGCAGCCACCCTCCCGGCGCGACCAGCGCCATCGCCACGCGGTTGATGTCCTTGTAGCCGCGGGCTGCGCGATCGACGTCCGAGCGCTTCTTCGCGAAGGCCGGCGGGTCGCAGACGACGACGTCCCACTGCTCGCCCGCGGCCGCGCGGCGCCGCACCTCGTCGAAGACGTCGGCCGCGACGAAATCCTCGTCGGCGGCACGCAACGCGTTGGCGCGGCGGTGCTCGCGGGCGAGCTCCAGCGCCGGCGCCGAGCTGTCGACGTCGACCGCCCGCGCCGCGCCGCCCGCGAGCGCGGCGACCGAGAAGGCGCCGGAATAGGAAAACAGGTTGAGCACCCGCTTGCCGTGCGCGAGAGCCCGCAGGCGTGCCCGGTTTTCCCGCTGGTCGAGGAAGAATCCGGTCTTCTGCCCGCCGCCGACGTCGGCGACGAAATGGAGGCCGTTTTCGAGAAACGGCCTCAGATCCCCTCTCCCCCCGGCGGGGGGAGAGGGCGGGGGTGAGGGGGGGCGCCCTCCACGGTCGCGCGTCGATCCGCTCCGCCGCACGAGCAGCTCCCCCGGCGCAAACACGTCCCTCGCTGCCTTCTCGAGCTGCTGCGCCCAGACCTCCGTGCCCGCGGTCAGCAGGTCGAGCACCGCGACGTCGCCGTAGACATCGAGAAGCACGCCCGGACAGCCGTCGCCCTCGGAGTTGACCCCGCGGAAGCCGGTCGTCGCCGGCGGCAACGCCTCCTCGCGCAGACGCCGCGCGGCCGCGAATCGGCCGCGAAACAGGTCGCCGTCCGGGACGCGGCCGTCGAACGTCCAGAGCCGCGCCACGATCTGCGAGTCCGGCGAGTACGCGCCGTGGGCGACGACGCGTCCCGACGCTTCCACCACTTCCGCGACCCCGTCCGAGCCGTCGCCCTCCGCCTTCGCGATCGCGCCGGAGAAGAGCCACGGATGGCGTCGCCGGACGGATTCTTCGCGGCCGGGCTTCAAGCGGAGCTGGATCATCGCCGTCTCATCTCATTCAAGCCGTGGAAAATATACGACCCCCTCACCCCGGCCCTCTCCCCTTCCGGGAGGAGAGGGAGATCGAGATCACCCTCAACGCACGGCGGGCCGCCTCCGTAGAAGAAGTTGAGACGCACAGATCTCCTCCTTCGGGCCCCCCGGCGACGGGGGGCTTTCTTTTTGACCGGGCGCGCGGCGCCGTCAGTGCGTCAGCGCGGAGAGGATCCCGTAGCCGAGCGCGCCGATCGCGGCCGCCATCGGGATCGTGAGAATCCAGGCGTACACGATCCGCCCCGCCACGCCCCAGCGGACCGCCGCGACCCGCTGGGCCGCGCCGACGCCGATGACGGCGCCCGTGATCGTGTGGGTCGTCGACACGGGCACACCCGTCAGCGACGCCAGTGCGATCGTGGCCGCCGCGCCGGTCTCGGCGCAGAAGCCGCTGTAGGGCTTGAGCTTCGTGATGCGGCTTCCCATCGTGCGCACGATCCGCCACCCGCCGGTCAGCGTGCCGAGGCCGATCGCCGCGTGAGCCGAGAGGATGATCCACCACGGGATCGTCTTCATGTCGGGCAGGTGCATGAAGTGGAAGAACGAGCCCTTGTCGCGGAAAACCGCTTCGTTCGCGACGAGAAGGCTCGCGATGATGCCCATCGTCTTCTGCGCGTCGTTGGCGCCGTGCGAGAGCGAATAGCCCGCGGCCGAGAAGAGCTGGCCCCGCCGGAACCAGCGGTCGACCTGGCCATACGGCGTCTTGTGGAACATCCAGGAGACCGCGATCATCAGGAGCCAGCCGACCGTCATGCCGAGCAGCGGCGACAAGACGATGAACGCGAGCGTCTTGACCCAGGCCATGCCGGGAATGATCGCCTTGATCCCGACGCGCGCGACGGCGGCGCCCGCGTAGCCGCCGATGAGCGCGTGCGAGGAGGACGACGGAATCCCGAAGTACCAGGTGATCAGGTTCCAGAGGATCGCGCCGGCGAGCCCGCCCAGGATGACGTCCGAGTTGACGACGGCGACGTCGATGAGTCCGGAGCCGATCGTCTTCGCGACCGCCGTGCCGAAGACGAACGCCGCGACGAAGTTGAAAAACGCCGCCCAGAAGACCGCGACCAGCGGCGACAGGACGCGGGTCGAGACCACCGTGGCGATCGAGTTCGCCGAGTCGTGCATCCCGTTGATGAAGTCGAAGACGAGGGCGATCCCGATGATGAGGAGAACGTAGGGCATGAGCGCTCAGCTCTCGGCGGCCAGCGATCAGCTGTGCTTGAGGACCACGCTCTCGAGGACGTGCGCCACCGCGACGCACGAGTCGATGCAGCGCTCCATGTTGTCGTAGACGTCCTTCCACTTGATCACTTCGATCGCCGGGAGGCCGTTGGCGAACAGGGACGCCACCGCGTCGTGGTAGACGATGTCGCCTTCGTTTTCGAGTCGTTTGATCTCGATGCAGTGCTCCATGACGCCCTTCTGCTTGCGCAGGAGCGACACCGCCGAAACGAGCTCGGCCGTCGTCTTGACGATGAGCTCGGAGAGGGCCTTCGAGATCGGCGTGGGCGCCTCGATCCGGTAGATGTCGAGGCGCCGAACGGTCCCGTCGATCAGGTCGATCACGTCGTCCAGGCGGACGGCGAGCCGGTGGATGTCCTCGCGGTCGATCGGCGTGATGAACGTCTGGTCGATGCCGCGAAGGATCTCGTGGGAGATCTCGTCGCACTCGTGCTCGAGGCGCTTGACCTCCCCGGTCACGACCGCGACGCTCGCGTCGCCGCGGAAGAACTTCTGGAGGATGAGCGCCGCCTCCCGGACTCGGACCGCGAGCTCCGTGAAGCGCTCGAAGTACTTGTCGTCTCGCGGAAAGAAGTTGAGCATGGCGGCGCCGGAGCGGCGCCATCCTATCGCACAACTTCAGGGCGCCTTTACACCGCGCTTCAAGCGCGCTTCAGGCGGCCGCGGGAAAGCTGACGCGGAAAGTGCTTCCCTGCCCGACCTCGCCCTCGACGTCGACGGTCGCGCCGTGGAGCTGGGCGATGTGCTTGACGATGGCGAGGCCGAGCCCCGAACCGGGACGGACCTTCGAGCGCGAACGGTCGACCTGGTAGAAGCGCTGGAAGATCTTGTCGCGCTCGGCCCTGGGGATGCCCGGGCCGAGGTCTTCGACCGAAAAGCCCGAACGGCCCGCCTGGCGAAAAACGCGCACGACGACGGGGGCGCCCGACGGCGAAAACTTGATGGCGTTGTCGATCAGATTGCGGGCGAGCTGGCCGAGTCGCCGTCGATCGCCGAGGGCCGCGACGGCCTCGTCGCCCTGCACACGCACGTCCACGCCGCGCTCGCGCGCCGCGGGCTCGAGGTCCTCGGCGACCTCGACGAGGAGCTCGCGCAGCGGGATCTCCTCGCGCGCCAGGGGCACGGCCCCGCTCTCGATCTGCGCCAGGTCCATCAGGTCGTCGATCAGCTCGCGCATCCGGTCCGACTGGCGGCGGATCAGGCCGAGCAGCTCCGCGCTCTCGGCCCGGTCCGGCTGCCCCTCGGCGAGCGTCTCGGCGGCCGCCGCGATCGAGGCGATCGGCGTCCGCAGCTCGTGAGAGACGTCGGCGACGAACGTGCGCCGCATCGCCTCCGTCCGTTCGAGGCGCGTCACGTCGCGCAGCACGCCGACGGCGGCCGCCCGATGGCCTTCGGGCAGCGGCGCCACCGCGATCTGCCAGACGCGGTCGTCCGGCAGCCGGACCGTCCGCTCCGTGATCTCTCCCGTGCCGACGGTCGTCTGGAAGCAGTCGTGGAGCGGCTTCTCGCGCAGGACTTCGTAGATGCCCCGTCCCGCCGGCGCGGGGATCCCGGTCATCTCGGCGAAACGGCCGTTGGCCTCGAGCACGCGCAGCTTCCCGTCGACGACGACGAGCCCGTCCGGAAGCCGTTCGAAAACCATCGCCGTCAGACGCCGTTCGGACTCCGCGCGCTGCACGGCCTGGTTCAGCGCACCCTTCATCCGCTGCATCGCGCCGCCGAGGAGCTGGACTTCTTCGTCGCCGCCGGTCGGCAGATCGCGGCCGAAATCGCCCGCCGCCACGGCCGAGGCCGCGCGCGTCAGCTCGGCGATCGGCTGCGAGAAGCGCCGCGAGGCGCTCGCGCCGATCAGAAACAGAAGCGCGCAGACCGCCAGGGTCGCCAGACGCATCGTCCAGAGATAGGCGGCCTCGACCTGGCGAAGGCGCGCTTCGGAGACGGCCAGGCGCAGCACGCCGCCGTCCGCGAGCTTCTTCGCGACGTAGAGCATGGGCTTCTGCTCGGTCGGCGACAGGCGGCGCGCCGAGCCCGTCCCCGAAGCGACGGCTTCGCGAACCTCGGGCCGCGCGGCGTGGTTCTCCATGGCGGGCACGTCGGACGGCAGCAGGTCCGTGTCGTCGAGGACCCGGCCGTCCGGGGCGATGTACGTGATCCGGCACTCGAGGTCCTCGGCCGCGCGCCGCAGAAACGCGTCCCGAACGTCCTCGCCGCCCGCCGGACCCGCCAGGTCCCGCGTCAGGTGGGACAACTCCCGGCGGAACTGCTCGGACGCACGGTCTTCGACGGAGCGGCGCAGAGTCGCGTCCGACACGACCACGAGAAAGACGACCGCGGCCGCGGCGAGGACCGCGAAGAGGACCGTGAAGCGCGCGCGCAGTTTCATGACGTGAGACGAGCCTTCGCCCGCCGACGTTCGGCCGCAGTCACCCGGCTACTTCGGCGGCGCCGCCTCGCGGTAACGATATCCGAGCCCCACGACCGTTTCGATCCGCGCGTCGCCCAGCTTGCGCCGCAGCGCCCGGATGTGGACGTCGACGGTGCGGGTTTCGACGTCCGCGTCGTAGTCCCAGAGCCGCGCGAGGATCGCGTCGCGCGTGACGACGCGGCTCCGGTTGCGGATCAGGAGCCAGAGCAGGTCGAATTCCTTCTTGGTCAGGTGGACGCGGGCGCCCTTGAGCGTCACCTCGAAACGCGCCCGGTCGACGACGAGGTCGCCGTCCCGGAAGATCTCCTCCTCCGAGGTCTCGAAGGCCGCCACGCGGCGCAGGTGCGCGTTGACTCGGGCGAGCAGCTCGCGCATCGAGAAGGGCTTCGTGATGTAGTCGTCGGCGCCGATCTCGAAGCCGAGGAGCTTGTCGCGCTCCTCGACGCGCGCCGTGAGCATGATGATCGGAACCTTGCGCGTCTCGTCGGCGCGGCGGAGCTCCCGGCACAGCGCCAGGCCGTCGATGTCCGGCAGGTTCAGGTCGAGGATCACCAGGTCGAACGGCTTCTCCTGGACCGCGGCGAGCGCCGCGAGCCCCGAGATGTAGTGCTCGACCTGGTACCGCTTCTCCTTCCGGAGGTTCAAGCGGATCGTGTAGGCGATGTCCGCGTCGTCCTCGATGAGCGCGATGCGCTTCATCGCCCCGGTGTGGGCCTCGCCCCGCGCCGGCGCTCCGTCCTTGTTCTTGGTCATGGTCGCTTTCATCGTGTCACTTTCCGCCGCTCCGTCTAACCGAACCGTCCGGTGATGTAGTCCTCGGTGATCTTCTGGCCCGGGTTCGTGAACAGCTTCTCGGTCCGGTCGTGCTCCACGAGCCGGCCGAGCATGAAAAACGCCGTGAACTCCGACACGCGAGCGGCCTGCTGCATGTTGTGCGTGACGATCACGATCGTGAAGTCGCGCTTCAACTCGTGGATGAGCTCCTCGACCTTGGTCGTCGCGATCGGGTCGAGGGCCGAGCAGGGCTCGTCCATCAGGAGGACCTCCGGCTCGACGGCCACCGCCCGGGCGATGCAGAGCCGCTGCTGTTGCCCGCCCGAGAGTCCCATGGCCGACGTGTCGAGCCGGTCCTTGACCTCGTCCCAGAGGGCCGCCCGGCGCAGCGCCTTCTCCACCCGCTCCGGGATCTCGGACTTCGGCGCCATGCCGTTGATCCGCAGGCCGTAGGCCACGTTGTCGAGGATCGACTTGGGGAACGGGTTGGACTTCTGGAAGACCATCCCGACGCGGCGGCGCAGGTCGACGATGTCGGTTCCGGAGCCGTAGATGTCGTTGCCGTCGAGAAGGACGTCGCCCTCGACGCGCGTGTCCGGAATGATGTCGTTCATCCGGTTCAAGCACCGGAGGAACGTGGACTTGCCGCAGCCGGACGGCCCGATGAAGGCCGTGACCGTCTTCTCCGGGATCTGCAGGGAGATGTCCCAGAGCGCCTGCTTCGCGCCGTAGAAAAATTCGAGCTTCTTCGACTCCATGCGCAGCTTGCGCCCCGCCATCGGGAGCGTTGCCGGGGACGAACCGGAACCCGGGGCCGGCGATCCCGTCTTCGCGTCCGTCGGTGTTTGCATGTCGCTCACCATCGTTTCGGTCATGTGCGATGCATCCTTTCGAGGCGACGGGTTACCACCCGGGCGAGCACCGAGAAGACGAACACGAACCCGACGAGAACGAGCGCCCCGGCCCAGGCCTGCCGGTGCCAGTCGTCGTACGGAGACACGGCATAGGTATAGACCTGAACGGGCAGGGAGGAGATCGGCTGAACCAGGCTCGCCGAGAAATACCGGTTGTTGAACGCCGTGAAGAGCAGCGGGGCCGTCTCGCCGGCGATGCGGGCCAGCGCCACCAGGACGCCCGTCATGATGCCCGGCAGCGCGGCCGGGACCATCACCGAGAAGGCCGCGCGCGCCCGGGTGGCGCCGAGGGCGAGCGAGCCCTCGCGCAGGGTCCCCGGGACCAGGTTCAGGAGCTCCTCGGTCGTCCGCGTGATGATCGGAATCATCATGAAGCCGAGGGCGAGGCCGCCGGCGAGGGCGGAGAAATGCTTGACCGGCAGGACGGCGAGGCCGTACGCGAAGATGCCGATCACGATCGAGGGAACCCCGTTCAGGACGTCCGCCGTGAAACGGACGAGCGACGCGAACCACCTCTTGCCGTACTCCGAGAGGTAAACGCCGGCGATCACCCCGACGGGGATCGCGAAGGCGCCCGCGATCAGGATCAGGTAGGCGGTGCCGAGCATCGCGTTGGCCATGCCGCCGCCCGTCTCCCCGACAGGCTTCGGCATCTTCGTGAAGAAGTCCCAGTTCAGCGACGAGAAGCCCTTCTGCAGCACGTACCCGAAGACGAAGAAGAGCGGGATCAGCGCGAGGACGACGGCGGCGCCGCAGAGGAACACGACGAAGCCGGAGAGCGCCTTGCGCCGCTGCGTGCGGTTCACTTCCCGCCCCCCGTCGGGGCGGCGAACGCCATCGTCGACACGGGCTTCGGCGCCTTGACCTTGATGTCGCGCGTGACGCTCCAGATCAGGAAGCGCGAGGCCGCGTTGATGACGACCGTGATGACGAAGAGAACGAGCCCGATCTCGATCAGCGCCGAGAGATACAGGTTGTCGGCCGCCTCGGTGAACTCGTTGGCGATGACGGCGGCCATCGTGTACTGCGGCGCGAAGAGCGAGGCGGACACCTGCGGGTTGTTGCCGATGACCATCGTGACGGCCATCGTTTCGCCGACGGCGCGCCCGAACCCGAGGATGACGGCGCCGATGATGCCCGTGCGCCCGAAGCGCAGCGCGGCGAGGATCGCCTCCCAGCGCGTCGCGCCGAGGGCGTACGCGGCTTCGCGCTGCGTCGACGGCACGGCCTTGAGCACCTCGCGCGCGACCGAGGACGTGAACGGAATCACCATCACCGCCAGGATCAGCGCCGCCGACAGCATCCCGACGCCGAGCGGCGGCCCGGAAAACAGCGGGATCTTCTTCATCCAGGCCGGTGTCGCGACCTGGAGGCTGCGGACGATCGGCACGAGGACGAAGACGCCCCACAGGCCGTACACGATCGACGGGACGGCCGCGAGCAGCTCCGTCAGGAAGGCGAGCGGCGTGCGCAGGCGCCTGGGCGAGAGCTCCGAGAGGAAGATGGCGATGCCGAGGGCGATCGGCGTGGAGATCAGCATCGCCAGGATCGAGGAGTAGAGCGTCCCCCAGATGAACGGGAATGCGCCGAACTCGCCGGCGACGGGGTCCCAGGTCTTGCCCGTCCAGAAGCGGAACCCGAACTTGTGCAGGGACAGCGTCGACGTCCGGTAGAGCTCGAAGAAGATGCCGGCGACCAGGGCGACGACGAGAAAGGCAAAAAACCCCGTCCCGAGGCGAAAGCCGCGGTCGTCGGCGCTTCGGCGACGGGACGAGGTCTTCACGGCGCAGGCTCTAGAGCTTGATGCGTTTGAGGGCTTCCATCTCGAGCGCGACGACTTCCTTCGGCAGCGGCGAGTAGCCGAGCTCGGCGCAGTACTTCTGGCCGTCCGTCAGCGCCCATTTCATGAAATCGACCATGATCCTGGCCCGGGCCTTGTCGGTCGGGGCCTCGTAGAAGAGCAGCCAGGTGAACGAGGAGATCGGGTAGGCGCCCTTGCCGGGAGCGTTCGTGATCGACACGCGGAAGTCCGCCGGCATCGACTTGGCGGCGCCGGATGCGGCCGCGGTCACCGAGTCGAGCGACGCCTGCAGGAACTCGCCGTCGTGGCTCTGGACCGAGCCGAAGGCGATCTTGTTCTGGATCGCGTAGATCAGCTCGACGTAGCCGATGGAGCCCGGCGTCTGCTTGACGAGCCCCGCCACACCCTCGTTGCCCTTGCCGCCGACGCCCACCGGCCAGTTGACCGACGTGTTGACGCCGACCTTGTCCTTGAACTCGGGAGAGACCTTCGAGAGGTAGTCGACGAAGATGTACGTCGTCCCCGAGCCGTCCGAGCGGTGCGCCACCGTGATGTCCGTCGCGGGCAGGCTCACGCCCGGGTTCAGCGCCGCGATCGACGCGTCGTTCCACTTCGTGACCTTGCCCATGATGATGTCGGCCAGGACCTTGCCGGAGAACTTCAGCGGCGCGGTGACGCCGGGGATGTTGTAGATCGGCACGACGCCGCCGAGCACGGTCGGCAGGTGCAGGATCGGACCCGGCGCGCCCTTGATCTGTTCGTCGTTCATCGGACCGTCGCTCGCGCCGAAGAACACCGTCTGTGCGGTGAGCTGGCGGATGCCGCCGCCCGAACCGATCGACTGGTAGTTGATCTCGACGTCGGAGTGCAGCTTGTTGTACTCCGAGAACCACTTCGCGTAGATCGGGTACGGGAAACTCGCGCCGGCCCCGTTGATCTGCGTGGTCTGGGCGAGTGCGGCGGCGGCCGCGAGGAGCCCGAGCGAGAGCCCCAGAAAGAATCTTGTCGGCTTCATGGCGATCTGTCTCCTTCGGGCCGGCAAGATGAAGTTTGGGCATTAAGTTTCGATGAAAGTGCTGTTAACTGTTCTTCGCAAACCCGCGAGTTCCGCGCGAAAAGACAAGGGCGGCGCGACCGAAGCCGCGCCGCCCCGAGATCGACGAGTCGAGAGACTTAGAACGAGCCCTGGAGCTCCAGCACGAACCGGTTGTAGTCCTTGATCTGGGCCGTGGCCGGCTGCGACTTCGGCATGATCCGCTCGTAGTACGGCACGACCTTGAAGTTCTGGCCGTACACGTAGTAGTTGAACCCGCCGCCGATCCGCTCCTGTCCCTTCGCCACGTTGACGAGGTCCTCGGCGTAGTGGAGGAACTCGTAGCGGAAGAAGGGCTGAAGCTTCGCGCGGCAGAGGTAGTAGCCCGCGTTCACGTAGAGCGAGTCCTGCTCCGGCAGCGTGTTGTTCGTGCCGTTGTCGTTGTAGATGAAGTTGTGGCCGTCGTAGTGGATGTAGTCGGCCTCGGCCGTGACCGCGTCGCCGCCCAGGACCGGCCAGTCGAAGAACGCGTCGCCGCCGTACGCCTTGAAGTCGCCCTGGGCCTGGTAGAAGCCGGCGATCGCGACGACCTTCTTCTTGCCGAGGTTGGTGCCCGCATACGCGTACACGTACTCGGTGTCGAAGAAGTCGTACTGGACGCGACCCGCGAAGTAGAGCGAGTTGCGCGAGCCGGCCGCCGGTCCGAGCGGCGCTTCCTGGGGCGACGTCGGGGCGCGGTAGCCCGAGAAGAGGCCGGTGCGGTAGGTCAGGTGGTCGCCGAGCAGGGCGCCGTTCAGGCCGACGCCGTAGTCGCGCCCGCCGTTGGCCTCCTCGATCGTCCCCTCCTGCTGCGACCACGTCGGCAGATCCAGAGCGAGGAACGTCGAAACGCTCGTCAGGACCTGGCGTTCGGTCGGGATCAGGAAGAGACCGCCCTGCAGCGCCATCGCGTGGCCGAGGAAGTTCCACTGGGCCCACGCGTCCTGGACCAGGAATCCCGAGTTGATGTTCTTCTGGCCGTTCGTGCCGGCGTAGCCCAGGCGCGGATCGTCCGTCTGGAAGAAGATCGAGATGTTCTCGGGCAGGTTGGCGGTGACGTTGAAGCGGGCGCGCCGCAGATAGAAGTTCTGCGAGTAGCCCGTGCTGTTCGGGTCCTGCAGCCCTTCGTAGGTCGCCTGGATGACCGACCCGAAGCGGAAGGTCACGTTGTCGGCAATCTTCAGGACTGCCCACGGCGGCGTGACCATCTGCGTGTTCGGGTTCGGCTGCTGCAGCATCGGGTCGATCGACTTCGCGAGCGACGCGTTGTAGAGCCCTGGCCTCTCGAGATTCATGTCGGCCGGGCGCGGAGACACGGGCTGGCTCTTCGCCGCCTCCGCCGCCTGAGCCGCCGCCGTGGCGGCCGCCTCGGTCTGCTTGAGCTGGTCCTGGACCTGCTTCTGCTGGCCCTCGACCGCCTTCTGCATGTCCTGGAGCGCCTTGTCGCGCTCCGCCGCCTCCGCCTTCAGCTTCTCGATCTGCTTCTGCTGAGCCTCCAGGGATTTCTTCATTTCCTCCAGTTGCGCGGGTGTCGGCGGGGGATCCTGCTTGCTGCCGCTGGACGAGTCCTGCGCGGACCCGTAAGCGGCGGCGAGCGCGAGCACGAGAGTCGCTATCGCCAGTCTCTTCATCGCCTCTCCTCCGAATCGAACAGTTAGGGGTGCCCTGCTACACGACCGGGTTGCGGCGAAACCGTAGGTTTCGGATGTAAAGATAGCGCGAAGCCGCGGTCAACTGTTCGTGAAACGCTTTGAAAAAATTGCCCCGATCGCTCGGGGCGGAAGGACAGGGACGTGAGACGCAGTGGCCCGCAGCCTGAAGGCGTGCCGTTAAGCCTCATCTTGCCGGACCTGAATTCCCCGTAAACTCCTTCGCCTCGGACCCTTCGCCCGGGAGCGGGCGCCGGCACGGATCGCCGGCGGGATACGATCGCGCCGGATGGCGACGAACCCCGTCGTGCGCCGGCTCCTGAGGCCCCCGAGGCGCCCGGCCGGCAGGAAGCTCGCGATGCGCCGCTCCGCGACCCTGCGCGAGTCGGTCCTGCTCGCCTTCGCCCGGACCCTGCGCTACGCCCGGCGGGTGGCCCGAGCCGCCGGCGCGGACCCCGAGGAGGCCGTCCACGAGTATCGCAAGTCGATCCGCCGCGCGCGCGCCCTCGTGGCGCTCCTGCGTCCGGCCCTCGGCCAGCGGGCGGCGGCCGGGATCGGCGGGGAGCTGCGCCGGGCTTTCGCGGAAACCGGCGCGCTGCGGGACGCGGACGTCCTGCTCCAGACGCTGCGCCTCGTGCCCGGCGCGGACCCGACGCGCGCGGAGGTCGAGGAGACCCTCGGGCGCGAGCGGCCGGGCGACGACGCGGCGGCGGCCGCGGCGGCGCTCGGGAGCGGAAGCCTCATCCTCAAACCGCTCGCCGAGTCGCTGCGCGTCGTTCTGCCGCCGACGTTCTCGATGGAAGACCTCGGCCGGGGCCTGACCCGCAGCGTCCGCCGCGTGCAGGAGACGCTCGCGAC
>DATJXB010000134.1:0-3191 GCA_035500755.1 Thermoanaerobaculia bacterium
CCGGCCAGCAAGAGCGGCCCGAGCGCCATCAGGACCAGACCGACGGAGACGATCGCGCGCTCCGGCCCCAAGGCATAGGCAAAGGTCAGCACTCCCCACCACAGCAGCAGCCAGTACGGCCCCAGGCCCGCCGCCAGCGGAATCCCGAGCGCCAACAGCGCGAACGGAAGTCCCGCGCCCGCGCCGACTCGGCGGTCCGCCCACTCCCCCAGGTCATGCCGCAGCCGCGGCCAGACGCGGAAGAGCAGGATGAGAATCGTCGAGAGTGCCGCGGCGGAGGCGGCGGCGAAGGTCCACAGCCCGACGGAAGAAAACAGAGCAAACCGCGCCTCGCGGGTCTGGAGCAAGGCCGCGGCCGCGTCGGGGAGAAGCGACAGGGCCTTCCCGAAGTCCCGCTGCCGCATGAGGAACCCGATCTTGGAGGCCACCGCGTCGTAGCTCGTCTCGTCCAGCGCGATGGCGGCGTCATAGGCGCGCGCGGCCCGCGCCGTGAGTCCCTGCCGTTCGGCCTTACGGCCCTCGAACACCGCCGTCCGCGAAAAGTCGGAGAGATAGCGCACACCGACGGTTTGCGCCGAGCGGCGCAGGCGCGTCATCGCTTGAGTGGCAGCCGCGTCGTCATCCTCGAGGAGGGCATTCAAGAATTCGAACCAGCTCGAGCGGTAGAGCCCCCGCGTGACCGGCGGAGGCAGCGGCGACACCTTCTCCTGGGCGACGGCCGAGGCCCCGGGCCCGGCCGAGACGGCCAGCGAAGCAAGCAGGAGGATTCGGGTGAGCCAGCCGGCCGGCCCGCGTCTACTTGGCGGGCGGACGGCTCACCTCCACAAACGCGAGGCGCAGGTCGTACAGGACGCGCGAAAGAAAGGTGGATTCCTCGAAGGAGAGATTGCCTCGGGTCTTCTGCTCCAGGACGGCGAGCAAGTCGATGATCTCCTGCGCGGCCGGGCGGTCGATGCGTCGGCGTCCGGAGGCCGGGTCCGGGACCATCCCCAGCGCGGCGTAGGCCGGCATCGAAAGAAGTTGGACGATCAAGGCGAAAGCGCCGCGGGGCGTCGCGTCGGCGCGCTCCCCCGCGGGCGGCCGCTCGGTCTCGGGGGGGACTGAGGCGGAGGGGGGCGGCGGCTCGGAAGCCGGCTTCGGCGGACCGGGGGCTTCGGCGCCTCCCTCGGCGCGGTACTCGGGACGGAGCTCCCCGTCCGGCGTAAACATTCTGCGATCGACGACGCGGATTGGCTTTTCTTCTTCGTCGGCCATGACAGTGCCGGGTGAGGTGTCGAGGGGAAATCTTAGCAGGTTGGGCCGAGCCGGTCGCGGGCGGCCGGCTGCAGACGCTCGAGGCTCCGAGCGGGCTGCGATCGGGACGGCTTCTCTGCCGCGGCGACGACCCTTATGATCGGCCCGTGCCTGACGCCGCCGGACACACGGCAATCTCCCGGCCGCCGCTCGCCAGACTCGAAACGGGCGCCGGAGGGAAGCCGTGACACGAGCCGACACCCTCGAGCGTCTCGCCTCCTTGGTCGAGAAGCTCCGGCGGGAGTGCCCCTGGGACCGAGAGCAGACTCCGGACACGATCAAGACGTTCCTTCTCGAGGAGTGCTACGAGACACTCGCAGCGATCGACTCGGGAGACCCGGAAACGCTCCGGGGGGAGCTTGGCGACCTGCTCTTTCAGATCTTCTTTCTCTCGCGGCTCGCCGCCGAGCGCGGCTGGTTCAAGCTGGAGGACGTGGCTCGCGCGATCACCGACAAGATGACCGAGCGACATCCGCACGTCTTCGGCGACGTCGCGGCCCGAGACGCGCAGGAGGTCGCCCGGGGCTGGGAGGCGCGCAAACGCCGGGAGTCGCGGTCGGAATCGGATCCGCTCGGCACGATTCCGGCCTCGCTTCCCGCCCTGGCGGCCGCCCAACGGATGACCTCCCGCGCGGCCGACCTGGGTTTCGACTGGGAGCACGACGCCGACGTGGCCGACAAGATCGTCGAAGAGCTCGAGGAGTGGCGAGTGGCCGCCGGACGCGGCGATACGGCGGCGGAGACCCGGGAGTTGGGCGACCTGCTTCTCTCGGTCGTCAACCTCGCTCGGCGCCGGCGGATCGACCCGGAGGCCGCCTTGCGGCAGACCAACGCGCGTTTCCGCTCGCGATTCGCCGCCGTGTCGCGCCAGGCGCATGCCTCGGGACGCGAGATGAGCGCGATCCCCTTGGCCGAACTGGACGCCTTCTGGGAGGAGGCCAAGAAAGAGGAAACGGCGGAAGAGAAGGGCCGCTGACGGATTCGACGCCGGTGCCGGCCCTCTCTCCCGGAAGGCAACGGCCTCGACGTCACTGGACGAGGTCCCTGACCTTGACGAGCCGGACTCCCCGCCGGGCGAGTGTGGGCAGTTCCTGCTCAAGGACCGAGAGCGTGGCCGGGTGGGGGTGTCCAATCGCGAGGGCCGAGCCTTCCTCCCGCGCCCGCCCAAGGAGTTGCTCGAAGGACCGCTCCACTCCCTCGGGGGTCGCCACGTCGTCCAAGAACACCCGGCGCGACGTCGAAGGCACTCCTGCCGCCTCGGCGGCGTCCCGCGCTACCGTCGATCCCGTCGTCCGGCTATCGACGAAGTACAGCCCGCGGCGCGCGAGCACGGCGACCACGGCGCGCATGACGCGCGCATCCGCCGTCGCCGCGGAGCCCATGTGATTGTTCATGCCGCTCGCTCCCGGAACCGACTCGAGGTCCTCCTCCAGCGTGCGCTCGATCTCCGCGTCGCTCTGCGAGCGCAGAATCACCCCGGGTCCCGGCCGCACGGCGGGATACCCGTGGGGCTCCATGGGCAGGTGCAGGAGGACCTCCTTTCCCGACTCGGCCAGGGCGCGCGCGGCGGCTGGGCTTCCCGGCAAGTCCGGCAGAACCGCTCCGGCCACGGCAAACGGCCACGCCGCGATTCGGGCAACGGCCGCTCGGTCGTTACCGAGGTCGTCGATCAGGATGGCGACACTCGGCCCAGTCCTCTCGGCGGGTGCCGGCGAAGGGCGTGGGGAGCGGGACACCGGAGGACGGGGAGACCGGACGGCATGCGGAATGGCGGACGGCGAAACTGGAATCCGCGGCGGCCGGGGTAGAGCGGGGCGTGTCCGCCAAAGCCAGATCACGGCAATGGCCAGAACCAGGGAGAGGACGGCGAAGAAAGCGGTGGCCGCGGAGATCCGGCT
>DATJXB010000135.1:0-4625 GCA_035500755.1 Thermoanaerobaculia bacterium
CTGCCGTGAGTCGACCGAGCATCCGTCTCGCCGCGCTCGTCGCCGTCTCGTTGTCCGTCCCGCTTTCCGCCGAGACTCTTGCCGACCTTTTCCAGAAAGCCAAGGCGCAGGTGAAGAGCCAGTCGTGGCGGGAGGCGCTGACGACGCTCGACCGGCTCGACGCCGAATCCGCGGAGCCCGGCAACGAGGCCGCCCGCCAGCGGCTCACCGCGCCGATCGCCTTCTACCGCGGCGTGTGCGAGGCGAATCTCGGCCAGGCCGAGAGGGCCGAGGCCGACTTCGCGGCGTACCGGCACGCGCAGCCGGACTCGACGATCGACAAGACCATGTATTCGAAAGAGGCGGTCGCGGCTTTCGACGCGGCGGGCAAGGACGGCGCGAAGGAAACGGAGACACCCGGCTCCGTCTCCCTCCTCCAGCGCTACGAGGAGTTCCAGGCTCCCGCGGCCATGGGTGAGAAGCCGGACGCGCGCTGGGCCGACGGACCGGCGAAGTGGCTCCTCACGCCCGACGAGACGGCGGCCTGGGCGGCGTTGACGGGCGACGCCGAGCGCGCCGAGTTCGTCGAGAAGTTCTGGGCCAGACGCGACCCGAGCCCCGACACACCGGACAACCCGGCGCGGACCGAGTTCGACCGGCGCGTCGCGTTCGCGGATGCGTATCTCAAGGTCGACGGGCAGCAGCGCGGCTGCCTGACCGATCCGGGAATGGTGTTCGTGCTGCTCGGTCCGCCCAACCGCACCGGGCGCAAGCCGATCCTGGGAGAGGAGGACGCCTCGATTTCGGACGGCACGTCGGTGCCGGGCCAGTGGTTCATGGCGAACCGCAACTCGGTTCACTTCGACGGGTTCACCGCCACCGAGGCGTCCGGCAGCTTTCGCGAGATCTGGTACTACCGCCGGGATGCCTTGCCCAGGGCGGTGTCCGCGAACGCCTTGAACGTCGCCTTCGTCAGCAAGATCGGCTACGGCAAGTTCGTCCTCCAGCGCCAGCCCGCGATCCTCGCGGCCCTCGGCGCGGCGCGCTCGGCGGCCCCGGAGACTCGCGTCGCCGGCGCAACGCGGGCGCGGTAGCCGAACCGACATCCCCTCTCGCGAGCGGCGGGAGAGGGCAGGGCTGAGGGAGGCGGAGATCGAAGTAGCATCCTCCGCGTGTTGAGTCTCGGTTTCCTGCTGCTGTCCCTCGCCATCGGCCCCGGCTCCCCCACTCCCGCCGCCGACGCCCGCTCGGACACGCTCCGCCGCTTCGGCCTCGACCCGTCGTCGTCTCTGGACTCGCGCGTGACGACGACTCCGCCCTCGGTCCTGAAAATGTTCGAAGAGCTCGGTGGTCCCGCGCCGACGCCCCATGCGCTCACGCCGGAGGAGAAGCAGCAGCTCGCCGAGGCGCTGGCGGCCCTGTCGCCTCTTCAGCGCCGCGTCCTCGGCCAGCGCCTGCGTTCGCTCAGCTTCCTCGACGGCATGCCGAACACGGCCCTGACGTCCACGGTCAACCCCGACGGCGCCTACAAGCTCTTCGACGTCACGATCCGCGCCGGCGTCTTCCGCCAGACCGTCTCGGAGTGGCTGACCGAGAAAGAGCGCGGGTGCTACGACGACTCGGCCTCGCCGCTGTCGATCTCGATCGAGGCGGGCTCGAAGCCGGCCATCGTCTATGCCCTTCTCCACGAGGCGACGCACGTCGTCGATTCGTCTCTGCACGTGACGCCCGCGCCGGCCGCCGGGGGCACGACCCCAGCCGCTCCGGAGCCGACCGCGTTCACGCGCGGCGTCTGGGTGGACGCCGCCACGCCGGAATCGCGCTATCGCGATCCTCTCCTCGTCAGCGCCTGCTTCCGGCCGGGCGGCAAGGTGCGCCCGATCGCCGACGCGCCAGCGGTCTACGGGGCTCTGGCGCGGACGCCATTCCCATCGCTCTACGGCAGCCGCAACTGGTACGACGACCTCGCGGAGTTCGTCGCGCTCTACGAGCTGACGCAGACCCTCGGCCAGCCGTACCGCATCGTGATCCGGCGCGGCGCCGAGACGATCTTCACGGATGAGCCGATGAAGTCGAGCCTGGTGCTCGGGCGGGCGGCGTCGGTGAAGGAGCTTCTGACGACTCCCTCTCCACGCGGCCAGGGAGGCACCAGCCCCGCGCCCCCGCCCTCTCCCGAGGATGTGGCGCCGCGGACGATTCCGCCATAGCATCGGCGCGAAACTTCGTCCTGGATCGAGGGAGGAAGCATGCGCTCGAGATTGATCGCGGCCACCATCGCCTTCGCCATCGCGACCCGGCTTTCCGCGGCTCCGGAACAGAAGGGGCCCAAGCCGGACGTCGGCGACGGCCACCTGGCGTGGTTCGACATCACGACGACCAATCTCATCCAGTCGAAGGCGTTCTACAACGGGCTCTTCGGATGGGAGTTCACGTCGGTGAAGGGATACGAGGAGCTGGCGGCCGAGATCGTCTCCGGCGGCAAGGCCATCGGATCCCTGCGCAAGGCCGAGGGAAAGATCAGCCCGTTCGACGGCGTGGTCTACATCCAGGTGAAGGACCTGGCCGCCAGCTGCGCGAAGGCGAAGGACCTCGGCGCGGCGATCGCTCCCGGATTCCCGTTCGACCTGGAGGACGGGCGCGGCGCGATCGCGCTGCTCATCGATCCGGCCGGTCACCCGATCGGGATGTATTCGCGGACACAGCTGCCGAAGGCGAACTGACGCCGGCCCCGATCCGGCGCCCTGCTCCCGCGAGGGCGTAGTAACATTCCCATCCTCTCGACAAGGAGGCCGGTCATGCGCGCCGTTCGGACAGGTCTGCTGTCTGCGGGTCTCGTCTTCGTTGCCTCGCTCTGCCTTGCCTCTCCTCTCGCCGACGGCGGCATCCTTCACAAGACCATCGGCTACACGGAATTCCTTCCGCTCGAAAGCTCCGTCGGATACGCGAGGAGCTCGACCGCCAACGACGGCCGCTACGCCACGAGCGGCGGCTCCGACGGCAGCGGAACGCTCGCGGTGACGCTCGACCTCCCTTCCGGCGCGCTCGTCAAATCGGTCGAGTTCGATTTCTGCGCCAACAACCCTGGAAACGGAGGATTCACGCTTCAGCTCGCGGCCGAGGACAAGTCGGGGGTGACGACGCAGCTCATCCCGATGATGGGCATCGTGGGCACGGTCGGCTGCCAGAACGTCGTCAAGAACATGGACCCCTTCGGCCTCACCGTGGACAACGGCGCGAGCCGGCTCGTCCTGCAGGTACAGATCGTGAACGGCGCGTTCGACGGGACGTTCACGTTCTCGGGCGCGGTGGTCGGCTACCAGCTACAGGTCAGCCCCGCGCCGGAAACGGCGACCTTCAACGACGTGCCGACCGACGACCCGGGCTTCCCGTTCATCGAAGCGTTCGCCGCTTCGGGCATCACGCAGGGCTGCGGCGGCGGGAACTACTGTCCGGATGCCGCCGTCACGCGCCGCCAGATCGCCGTCTTCTTCGCCAAGGCTCTCGGTCTGGCGTACCGCTAGATCTCCGCCCCGATCGCCGGAACCGGACGACTGCTCCCGCGTATGGTTCCTCAGTGATCGTCGCGGCCGCCGCCCTCGCTCTCGCCCTTTCGACGGCTCCCGGCCCGGCCGCGCCGGGCCCCTGCGCGGCCACCGACCTGATGCCCGCGTTCTGAACGGCGGGTCCTGATCCACTGACTTCGCCCTTCCCCTGTCCGTACCCCTCCAGGCCGGCAAGAGCCGGCCGACTCTGTCATACGGTTCTCCGCCCCGAGCCACCCATCGACGCAAAGCCGGATCGATGACGCCGCAAGAATCCAGGGCCGAGATCGAGCGGCTGCATGCCGCGGCCTTCGCATGGGCAATGGCCTGCTGCGGAAGGGACCGGGAAAGGGCGGAGGACGTGCTTCAGACGAGCTATCTGAAGATCCTGGACGGAAGGGCGCGCTTCGAGGGCCGCTCGACGTTCAAGACCTTCCTCTTCGGCGTCGTCCGGCGCACGGCCGCCGAGGAGCGCCGGCGGACCGCGCTGGCCCGCCTTTTTCACCGCCGCGCGGAGCCCGCCGCGCCGCCCGTCCGAGACGACGCCGCGTCGGTCGAGCGCCTCACCCTGCGGCGCGCCCTCGCGCGGCTTCCCCGGCGCCAACGCGAGGTGCTCGAGCTCGTCTTCTCCTTCGGCATGACCGTGCGAGAGGCCGCGGAGGCGCTCGCGATCTCCCCGGGATCGGCGAGCGTTCACTACGACCGGGGCAAGAAGAGGCTGGCGGCGCTCATCGCGGAACGCACCGCGCCCGGAAGGAGCGCTCCTTGACGACCGAACCGCCCGACGCCCGGATGACTCGCCTCTTCGAAGACGAACGCGCGGCGGACGAAGCGACCGCGCCCGCCTTCGCGGAGCTTCTGGCGAGGAGCCGGGCTCCCCGGGAAGCCGGCGCTCGACCGCGGCGCCGCGTCGCCCTCTCCGCCGCGGCGCTCGCGGCGGCCGCCGTGATCGTCCTGATCCTTCGGATGAATGCGCGGCACGGCCGCGTCCCCGAAGCGGCCGGACTCGAGCCCGCCGGCATCGCGCTCGCCCACTGGAAGGCCCCGTCCGACGCCTTCCTCCGCGCGAGCGGCTCCGACCTCTGGTCTCGTTTTCCCGTCCTC
>DATJXB010000136.1:0-5968 GCA_035500755.1 Thermoanaerobaculia bacterium
GGACTCCTTGTCCTTCCCGGGAGAGTCCTTCTGGATGAAAAGCGTGACCGAACCGTCGGCGTTCGTCTTCATCTGGGAGAGCATCGGCGAATTGATGAGGTACCGGTTGATCGGGTTCTTGATGAGCAGCTGCGTCTTGCCATCGTACATGGTCACCGACCAGAACGCGTTGACCGGCGGGAACTGACCTTTCGCGAAGGTCAGCGTGTAGGCGCGCTTCGAGCCGTCGAGCTCCTGCCCGGAGCCGTCGGTGCGCGTGAACGGATACATCGCTTCCTCGGGGCTGTTGCCGTAGATCCCGGCCTTCGCCGCCGCGGCGCGCTTCAACCAATCGCCGCCGTAGTGGGCGCTGTCGCCCGGCAGACCGCTGATTCGCCAGCCGTTGATCGCCTTGCCCGCGCTCGCCACCGCCTCGTCGACCTTCTTCGAGCCTTCCTTCATCCCGACGAGGATCGCCGCCTTGTGCTCCACGGAGAGCTGCTTGAAGTCGAACTTCTTGCCCGGGCCGACGCCGATCGTCGCGAGCCGCGCCCGGATTTCCTTCTCGTTCTCGGCCTCGGGCGCGAATTGCAGCGCGAAGTCGAGATACTCGAAGAACTCCGTCTTGACGAGATCCTTGTCGATCTTCGGCCATTCGACGGCCGGCGGCGTCCGGGGTGCCGGCTGTTTCAGGTAA
Source organism: Thermoanaerobaculia bacterium (assembly GCA_035500755.1). Lineage (GTDB taxonomy): Bacteria > Acidobacteriota > Thermoanaerobaculia > UBA5066 > Gp7-AA6 > DAHUXD01. Next base: position 677 of record DATJXB010000136.1, read on the forward strand.
CTCGAGAGCGTCTGGACCTTGTAGCCCGCCTGGACCTTCTCCACGTTCGGCATGTCGGCCGGGTTGAACAGCTGGGTGCGGTATCCCACCAACGAGAACTGCGTGCTGGATCGAAAGACCTTCTTGATCCCTGCCGGCGTCTCGCCCTTCCAATCCGGTCCGGCGACCATGTAATCCCCCGCGTCACTTCCCGTGGCACGAGAGCCGACATAGCCGTAGTTGTAAGTGTTGCCGTCGCAGAGCATGACCGAGTAGTACCGCTTCGGGTCGACCGCGGGCACCGAAAGGACGATCGGCTCCGCCCGCAGGTCCATCCACACGAACGAATACGGCGTATCGCTGTTCGGCGTGGGAATGGACGTGTCCTCGTAAGTGAAAACGCGCGCCTCGTTCTTGATCTGGTTGAACGGCGCCTTGAACTGTGCGGAATTGCGGTCGATTGCGTATTCGTACATCACGGCGTAGTTCATGACGATCGGCAGGCCGTAGACGAACCCGTCCTCCGCGATCTTCTTGACCTCCTCGATGCCTGGAGCGGGCACGCCGGAGGCAACGTCCTTCTTCTCGGCCTGGGTCACGGCGTCGTTCTTGTGGTCGCAGGAAAGCGGCGCGAGGGCGAGGACCAGGAGTGCGAGCCCGGCGAAAGCGAAGCGCAGACGATGCATTCATTCCTCCTTGCGTCGGGGAGACACTACCGCAGCGCCGCGAGAAACGACGCGGAGTGTCAGCTCGCGCCGAGCGCTTTGAGCCGTTCGAGCGCGTGGGCCCTGGCCACACCGTTCTGCGCCGCGTCGTCGCTGCCCGGCTTCGACGCGATCTCGACGCACTTCTGGTACGCCGCGATCGCCGCCGCCTTGTCCCCGCTCGCCTCGAGGGCTTCGCCGAGGCTGTCGTACGTGTTGGCGGAGTCGGGATGGAGCCGGGTGTTCACGCGGAAGACGGAGACCGCTTTCGCGTAGTCCTTCTGCTGCAGGAAACCGTAGCCCAGCTGGTTCAGGCGCTGCTCCGCGACGGCCTCGCTCGACGGATCGGATGCCTGGATCTTCTTGTAGCCGGCGACGGCGTCGTCGTACTTGCCGTCGGCGACATCCTCGGCGGGCACCCGCGTCGCGGCCCCGACGCGCGGGGCCGTCCCCGTCTGACCGCGCCCGCTGACGACGAGCTGCGCGCCGCCGTCGGCGCGCCGCTCGAACGTGTAGCGCGTGTCCTCGTCGCGCCGCACGAAGGCGCGCTTGGAGACCGGGACGAGCGCAAAGTCGTGCGCGAGCGGCACCTTGACCTCGAGGCCGCCCGCCGTGGTCGTGACGATGAAGATGGTGTCCGCGTCGAGCCGGTACCGGCCGGCGAAAACGGTCAACTCCTCGGCCGTGAGCCTCGCGGGCGCGATCGGGTCGATCTGATACCCCTCCCAGAAATACGCCGCCGCGATCGAGCGCAGCACCTCCTCCATCAGGGGAAAGGCCGCATTCGAGTTGCACATGACGACGGCGCCGTAGCCCCGGGTCTCGCTCGCCGTCATCTGCGACAGGAAGCCCTCGTCGGAGCCGCCGTGCCCGAAATACTTCGCGCCGCCCCGGTCGTCGATGCCGAGGCCGAGCGCGTAGTCGTCTTTCCGCGGCGTGACCATGTTCTCCGCCATCGCCTTCGTCAGCGGGCCCTTGCCGCCCGCGAGCATCTTCTGCAGGCCGATCGCAAAGCGCGCGAGGTCCGACGGCGTCGTCCACAGCCCCGCGGCCGCCATCTCGGGATAGACGTGGCGCTTGCCCTCGACGGGCTTGTTGTTCTGGTCGTAGCCCGCGGCGGCCGAGACCACGAGCGCGGCCGGCAGCGGCTGCTCGTACGTGCTCTCTTTCATGCCGAGCGGTCCGAGGACGAGCTTCTGCATCAGCGCCGGAAACGCCTGCCCGGTCGCGTCGGACATCGCGAGCTGCGCGATCGTGTAGCCGCCGCCGGAGTACTCGTACTTCGTGCCGGGATCCACGACGACGCGCACGGCCGCCGTGTTGGCCGGCGGCGCCCCGTCGAGGACCTGAGGAACGGTCGGCACCGGCGCGCCCGCGGCGTACCCGGGAAAGCCGTGGACCGTGAGCCCGGCGGTGTGGGACAGGAGCTCCTCGAGCGTCACCGGCGTCTTCGCGGTGTGCGCGTTGCCCGGGACCTTCCACGACTTGAGATAGGTGTTGACGTCGGCGGTCAGCGAGAGCTTGCCGTCCTCGACGAGCGCGAGCGCGCCCATGGCCGCCACGGGCTTGCTGATCGAGCCGGCCTGGAAGAGCGTCGCGGCGGTGGCCGGCTGCTTCGTCTCGACGTCGGCGAGCCCGTAGGCCTTCGCCCACTCGATCTTCGAATCGCGGATCACGGCGACGGAGAGCGCGGGGACGCCATAGTGGCGCATCCGCTCCTCGATCGACCAGGTCTTGTCGCCTTCGATCAGGACCGGGGGCCGGAGCCCGTTCTCGACCTGCGCGACGCGGGGGTCGGTGGGCGCGGCGGCGGCCGCGGCGGCGAGGCCGGCGCCGAGGAGCAGAGCAACGAAACGATGTGTCCGCACGGAGTGTCCTCCTTGGGGTGGCGCGGATACTAACGGAACCCGGGCGCCGCGGCGAACGCTCAGGCCGCGGCGAAGTCCGCGACGACCGGGGCATGGTCGCTCGTCCCCACGTCTGCCCGGACCGCGCATGCCGTCGCCCGCCGCGCCAGGGACGCGCTCGCCAGGATGTAGTCGATCCGCCAGCCGATGTTGCGCTGTCGGAGGTTGCGCCAGGGCGCCCACCACGTGAAGAGGCCCTCGTTGTCGGGATCGAGCTTCCGGCCGACGTCGACCAGGCCCTGCGCCAGGATCTTCGACAGGAGCGACCGCTCGTCCTCGCGCTGTCCGATCGCGCCGGCCTTGCGCTCCTTCGGGTGAACGTCCCGGTCCGTCAGGGCGACGTTGATGTCGCCGCAGAGGAGCAGCTCGCGGCCGCGCTCGCGGCACTGCCGGGCGTAGCCCTCGAGCGCTTCGAGGAACCGGATCTTCGCCTCGTAGTCCTTGCCGCCGTTGGGGACGTAAACCGAGGCGACCTCGACGCCGCCGACGGACGCCGCGACGATGCGCGTTTCGTGGTCGAACTCCGGGTGTGAGAAGGCCGGCCGCTCCGGACACAGGTCCTTGCGCACGTGGAGCGCGACCCCGGAGTAGCCGCCCGCGCCGTGCCAGTAGCACCAGTAGCCCTCGGATTCGAACAGCATCTCGGGCACCTGATCGGGCCGGGCCTTGATCTCCTGGAGGCAGACGGCGTCGGGGCGGTCGCGCGCGATCCAGTCCCGCACCTGGGACTCGCGGGCGCGAATCCCGTTGACGTTCCAGGTCGCGACCCTCATCGCGGCGTGGCCGGGGCCGCGGTCGAGGCGAGGCGCTCGAGGAGCTCCGCGCGCGCGGTTTCGAGCGCGGTGCGGCGCGCCGGGTTCTCGGTCTTGCCGAGCAGGTCCTCGATCCGCGCGAGCGAAAGCTCGAGGGCGCGCTGGCGGGCCATCTGCTCGGCGTGGGAGCGGGAGGGACGCGCCGCCGCCCGGTCGGCCGCCTCGCGCGCGTGCTCTTTCTCGGCGCCGAGGTCCTCTTCGCTTTTCCCCCACCCGCGGGCCATGCCGTAAACCTACACCCAACGCGGCCGCCGGGCACAGGGGCGCCGCGTTAAGCTTCCGGCGACGTCGGAGGAACCCGCTGCTCACCGCTTTCGGCGCCGACCGGGTCGAGACCGCGCCCGACGGACGGCCCGTGCTGGTGTGCCCCGTGTCGAAATCCTGGACGGCCCGGATCGCGCGGACACTGACGACCGCCGAGCATCCCGGCACCGCGGTCGAGTGGGACGGGCGCGTGTGGGAAGTCGTCGACGCGATGCCGGAGCCGGACGGCGGCCTGCGCTATCGCCTCGCCCCGTGGGAAGAGGGCCACGCGATCCGCCGGCTCGAGCGCTACGACGCGGTCGCCGAGGAGATCCGCGAGATCGAGCGGCAGAGCCTGCGAAAGACCGTCTCCCGGCGGCGGCTCGCCGTGCTGCTCGCGCCTCTCGCGGGCCTGCTGCCGGCCGCGTCGCAGAAGAAGCTCGAGCGCGAGCTCGGCGTTTCCGCGGTCGCGATGACCGTGAGCTCGGCCGCGCCTCTCTTCGTCGTCGGCTTCCTCGGCGTCGTCGAGGTTTTCGCCTCGCTCGCGGGCGCGTCGTTGCCGCTGCCGGGATGGCTCACGCCGCCGGCGCCGCTGGCCGTCTCCTTCTTCCTCGAATCCGCGTTCCGGCTCCTGAGCGCGATCGGCTCGAGCGAGCCGATGGGGTCACTTCCGGTGGCGCTCGCCGTCGCGGTCCGGGACGAGCTCCGCCGGCGCTGACGACGAAGGCCTCACGCTCAGCGCCGCTCGACGACGAGCGCGTCCTCGGGTGTGAAGAGGGACAGCAGCTTGTTTCGACCCTGCCAGCGCCTGAGCAGCTCGAAGGCCCACGCCTGAGGGGGCGCCTGAACCTGGTCCGTCTGGACGGCGACCTGGAGCCAGTCCGAGGCCTCCTCGTAGCGGCCCCTTTCGATCGCGCGCAGTCCCGAGAACCACCCGATGGTTTCCGCACCGTTGCCCTGGATGGTCTCCATAAGGTAGGTCGGTTCCCCGTCGCTGAGAATCGCCAGCGCGTACGGTGTCCAGACGGACTTTGGTCGCTCTTCGAAGTGGCGCCTCAGCAGGTCGCGCTGCGCGGCGTCGGGCTCCGGCGACCACACCAGTGCGGAGGCCCTTAGCAGATCTACTTCGTCGCCTTTGGTCGGGCGCGCCGGATCCTCTCGATGCTCCTGCAGGACGTCGTACCTCTGAAACTGGAAGGCGGCGACCGCGAGCTGGTGTGCCTCAGTGTGCGCCCGCAGCCAGTCCATGGCCTTTTCCTTGCCCTCGGTCTTCTCGAGCTCGTCGTGCGCAAAGATCGCGTTGCCGGTGTCCGACGGCGACCGGCTGGGCGGCACCTGGCCGAGCAGGGCGAACGCCAAACGATGGTCTCCCTGGTCGCCGACCGCTCTGGCCATCGCCACCAGAATGACCGGATCGATCCGCCGCTCGCGAAGCGCCGTGAAGGCAGCCTGCGTCTCGTGGGAATCGGCTTTCTCGAACGCTTTGGCGAAGGCAGACGCGAGAGGACTGCGCGGACTGTAGGCCAGTGGACCCTTCGAGGTCGCCAGGTACTCCGCCGCCTGCGCATACTCACGCTCGCGCCAGAGGAGGCGAGCAACCTGGGCGATCGTCCGCGGGTCGTTCGGATAGCGCGCGTCCGTCGATCG
>DATJXB010000137.1:0-20561 GCA_035500755.1 Thermoanaerobaculia bacterium
TGATCGGCTTGTCCAGGAAGTGCTGCCCCCGGTAGATCGGCACGAGGTAGTCGCCGTTCTGCAGCATCAGAGCCGGGGGCGAGGCGTACATCGCCTCGTTGCCCCGCTGAAGCGGCGTGCCGTCGAGGCGCCCGAGGTAGAGGTAGAGCGCCAGGGCCACGCCGGCGGCCGCGAGCGCGATCGCGAGAGGGTCGAGTCGTTCGCGCGGCGCGCCGGCGGCCGCCGGCGACGGGGGGCGCCCGGCGCTCATCGCGGCAGGTCGAACTCGCGGCGCAGGCGGTCGCCGTCCTCGTCGAGCGCCGGCGGGAAACGCAGCGGCGCGCGGGCGCCCGCCACGCGGATCGGCGTCGCGACGAAGGCCACGTCGCGGGCTTCCCGCACGCTGCCGAGCGCGCGCGCCGTCTCCGAGCGGAGCGCCTCGAGCGGACCGCGCACCGGGCCCGCCGGAATCCCCGCGGCGCGGCACCGCTCGACCCACACGGCGCGCGGCTCGCGCCGGAAGATCGGCTCGAGCTCCCGCTCGAGGGCGTCGCGTCCGGTGACGCGGGCGTCGTTGGTCGAGAACGGGCCGCCCCCGGCCCACTCCGGCCGGCCGACGAGCGCGGCGAGGCGCTCGAACTGGCGGTCGGTGCCCACGCCGAGGACGAACGCGCCGTCCGACGCCTCGAACATCCGGTACGGCACGATCTGCGGGTGCGCGTTCCCGTGCCGCACCGCCTCCTCGCCCGTGAGCAGCGCCGTCTGCGCCACGTTGATGAGCGAGGCGAGGGTCGCCGAGAAGAGGTCGGTCTCGACGTGGCCGCCGACTCCCGTCCGCGCGCGGCCCGCGAGCGCCGCGAGAATGCCGATGGCCGCGTAGCAGCCGGCGATCAGGTCCGACACCGCGACGCCGACCTTCGTCGGACCGCCCTCCGCCAGTCCGGTGATCGCCATGAGGCCGGCGCCCGCTTGAGCGAGCAGGTCGAAGCCGGGCGCCGGCGCGTCCGGACCGGTCCGCCCGTACCCCGTGATGGACGCCGTGACGAGCCGCGGATTGGCCGAGCGCATCGCCGCCAGCGACAGCCCGAACTTCTCGAGCCCGTCGGGCGGAAAATTCTCGACGACCACGTCGGCGCGCGCCGCCAGGCGCCGCACCGATTCCGCGCCCGCGGGCGAGGCGAGGTCGAGGGCGATCGACTCCTTGTTGCGGTTGACGGCGATGTAGTACGCCGAGAGGCCGCTCGGGGCGTGATACGGCGGTCCCCAGCCGCGCGTCACGTCGCCGTCCTGCGGGTGCTCGACCTTGATCACGCGCGCGCCGAGATCCCCGAGCATCATCGTGCAATAAGGACCGGCGAGGACCCGCGAGAGGTCGAGGACGAGAATGCCCTCGAGCGGCGAGCTCACCGGGTCGCGGCGGAGACCGGCCGCCAGCCGAGCGGGCCGGGCAGGAAGTGGAAGAGGCCGAGAACGCTGACCTCCACGTCCCCGACCCGATGCGCCATCGCCCAGAATTGTTCCGCGCCGAACAGGAAGTCCGCCGGCTGATCGGTCGCGAAGAGCCGGGCGATCTGGCGGTACATCTCCTGGCGCTTTTCCGGATCGAGCTCGACGCGCGCGGCCTCCATCATCCGGTCGGCCTCGGCGTTCGCGTAGAAACCGAGGTTCTGGCCGCCGGGAGCGAACTGGCTCGAATGGTAGTAGGGATACGGATCGCAGTTCGGCGGCACGAAGAGGCGGCCGTAGAACTGGACGTCCGACTCCCCCTTCCCCGACCGCTCGGAAAACGCGGCCCACTCGAGCTTGCGGAGCACGAGCTCGACGCCGACCTTCGCGTACGCGCCTCGCAGAATTTCGGAGATCTCGTCGTAGATCGGCAGGCCCGCCGGGTAGATCATCTCGATCGAGGCCTTCCGCGCGCCCTTGCGCCGGATCCCGTCCGGCCCCGTCTTCCACCCGGCCTGCTCCAGGAGGCGCCCGCTCTCGGCCGGGTCGTAGGACGGTGGCACGAGGCCCGGGGCGTTCTCCGGAAGGTTCGGCGGATAAGGGCCGGAAGTGAGGGCCGCCCCGTCCGGGGGATACAAGCGCTTGAGGGTGTCGGCGCGCGGCCACGAATGCGCCAGCGCGAGCCGGACGCGCGCATCGGCGAGAAAAGGGTTCTTGCAGTTCCAGATCAGGAGCGCCTGCATGAACTGCGGCGCCTTGATCACGCGGAACCGCTTCGTGAATTCGGGGTTCGCTTCGGCGGGCTGGCGCTGGTCGCGGCTCAGCCGAAATTCGTCGAGCTCGCCGCGGAGACCCGCCTGGTAGCGCACCGCCCCTTCCGGAATGATGCGGAAGACGACTTCGTCGAAGTGGACGTCCGCGCCGCCGGGCCCGTCGCGGCGCACGAGCCTCACCTTCTGATTCGATTCCCAGGTCTCGAGACGGTACGGACCGCTGCCGACCGGATGCCGCGCCGTCTCGGACGGATCCTTCGCGTGTTCGTAGGCCGCTGCCGACACGATCGGCATCGTGAACGTCTGCATCCGCTCGGCGTAGGGCTTCGAGAAGCGCACGCGCACGGTCGCCGGGTCGGGCGTCTCGATCGCGGCGAGATCCTCGAGCAACGCCCGCCACTGCGGCGCCGCCACCCTGGGATCGCGCACCCGTTCGATCGTGTAACGGACGTCGTCCGACGTGACCGGCCGCCCGGACTCCCACGTGTACTTCGGGTCGAGGTGGAACTCGTAGGCGAGCCCGTCCGGGGAAACGGTCCACGACGCCGCGAGCGAGGGGACCGGCTTCAAGTGCCCGTCGACGCCGACGAGCGGGCGAAAGATCAGGTCGTCGACGAGGTTGCCGGCCTCCTCGGTCGTGGTGATCGGGTCGAGGCTCAGCGGGTCGCCGACGAGGTGGCGAACGATCGTCGTCTTCGGCGAGGCTTCGGGCGCGCGGCCACAACCGACGGCCGCCGCCAGGGCGAGGGCGGCCAGAACCCGTGAAAGGCGCTTCATCGATGCCTTCCGACAGAATAGCATCCCCGTCCGTGGCGACGGTCGTCCTCGACATCGAAACCGCGGGTCATTCGTGGGACGCGCTCGACGACGGGCAGCGCACGTATCTCCGCAAGAACGCGCGGTCCGAGGAAGAGCGCGAGAAGCTGCCCGAGTCCCTCTCGCTGTGGCCGCTCACCGGAAAGATCATCGTCGTGGCGATGCTCAATCCCGACACCGGGCGCGGACGGATCTGGTACGAAAAGGACGACGGCCGCGTCGAAGAAGCGTCCTCCGACGGCCGCTTCAAGTTCGTCGGCGACACCGAGGCGACGCTGCTTTCCGAATTCTGGCGCGCGATGCGCCGTTTTCAGCGCTTCGTGACGTTCAACGGGCGGGGATTCGACGGTCCGTTTCTCATGTTGCGCAGCGCGGTCCTCGGGATCCCGGTCACGCGCAATCTCGTCGGCTATCGGTACGCGATCCGTCCGCACACCGACCTGCTCGAGGCCATCTCGTTCTTCGGCGCCTCGCGCAAGTGGAACCTCGACTTCGCGTGCAAAGCCTTCGGCGTCGAGAGCCCGAAAGAACAAGGGATGGACGGTTTTTCCGTCGGCCCTTTCTACCGCGCCGGACGGATTCGCGAGATCGCCAACTACTGTCGCCGGGACGTCGAGGCGACCGCGGGGCTCTTTCAAAAGCTCGAAAAAACCCTGCTCCCGGCCCTCGAAAGCCGCTGAAATCGGGCCCTTCGGCGCTATGCTACGATCCGAGGACACGAGAATTGAAGCTGTCGACGAAGCCGACGGAGCGTTCCATGCGCCGCAGACCGGCCAATGAAAGGGCATCCGAACGAGTTCGGATCGGCGCGCCCGCGACGCTCAAGTGGGGTGACCAGGAACTGACCGGCTTCGTCGAAGTCGTCAACACGGCGGGCATGTACGTGGCGACCCAGCGCGCGACCCAGCCGCAGATCGGCGACTACGTGGAGTTGGTCTTCTCGCTCCCCGGCGACAACCGCAGCTTTCGCGTCCGCGGCAACGTGGTGTTCCTCGACGGGAGCCAGACCGCGGAGCCCAAGCGCCCCGGCTTCGGCGCCCGTTTCGAGCGGCCGCCCGTCACGCTGCTCGACGCCATCCGCAACCTGAACCGGGAGCACTAGGCTCCCGTCTCCCGTCCTCAGTCGGCCTTCGACTGCACCTGGTTCATGGTGTCGAAGAGGAACGTCACGGTCGCGTCGACCTCGCCGACGGTGCCGTTACCGGATGCGGCGACCGTCGTCGGCGTGACGTTGCCGAACTCCCAGCGGACGAGGATCGTCCCGTCGGAGGTCCGGACCACCAGCGACACGTTCTTCGCCACCGGAGTCCCGGTGTTGGTCGCGCCGTTCAACCAGTCCTGAAGCCGGTTGAGGCCCTTCTGCGTCACCGCGACCTGCAGGTTGCGCACGTCGGGCGAGTAGGCCGTGTCGAGGTGCCGGGAGTCCGAGCGGGAAACGGTGCTGTGGTTGAAGTTGACCTGATAGCCGATGATTCCGGCCGTCAGGACGCCGTCCACATAGAACTGATAGCTCGTCTCGCGAGGGTCTGTCTGGGCTCTCAAGCCCGCCGCCGACAGCAGCAGCGCGAGGACGAGCACGGGGCGGAAACGCTTCATCGACAAGTACCTCCAGGTCGTTCCGAAGGGCGGAGACTAGCACCGCCGGGACCCTGAACAGAGGCCCGGGCCTTGAAATTGCCGATCTCGAGTCGTACAAGAGGGAGCGGGACGCCTCTTCGGCGCCCTCCCTCTGTCCCTCTTTCGGAGGGTTCTTTGTCAGGAGGAGGTTGCATGTCCTTGAAAACGAAACTGGCCGTCGTCTCGTTTCTCCTGGCGGGCATCGCCTTCGTGGGCGGCGCCGGGACCAAGACGTCCGGAACCTACGACGTGACCGCCGACACGATCGAGGGCTGCTCCTGTCCCCTCTTCTGCACGTGCTACTTCGGCGCCTCGGCCGACGAGCACATGTGCCAGGCCAACAACGTCTACAAGTTCCGCAAGGGCAGCCATTACGGCGACGTCGACCTGTCGGATCAGATCGTCTGGATCAACCTGGACCTCGGCGGCGAATGGCACCACCACCCGGGTCCCGGAATGACGACGGAGTGGGCGGTCGTCACGTTCGACAAGAAGACCTCCCCGGCGCAGCGCGACGCGATCCTCAAACTCGTCGGCACCGTGTTCCCGGTCAAGTGGAAGAAGTTCTCGACCCGTGAAGACACGATCACCTGGCAGGACGACGCGAAGAGCGCCCACGCCACGATGGCGAGCGGCCTCGCGGAGATCTCGCTCGACAAGACCGCGACCAACCGTCCCGACAGGAGCGCGCCGGTCGTCATCAAGAATCTCCAATATTGGTTCTCGACGTCCAACGGCGGCTTCGTGCTGGCCCCGTCGACGCATCACTTCAACGGCGCCGACGGAAACCCGAAGTACTCCTACACGAATCGCAACGGATTCACGATCGCGTGGACGGCCAGGGGCGAGATCAAGCCCGAGGCGCCGAAGAAGTCCTAGGCGAGAGCCGGATCGGCTCGGCGAAGCGGGCGGGCGACCGCCCGCTTTCGTTTTCGGGCCACGCTAGAATCCGGAGCGGGAGGATCGCGTGACGCCCGACGACATCGCTCCGGAATTCCGAGCCGCCGCCAAAGACTACGCGAAGCCGGCGCCGATCGACGGCGTCCGAACCCTGCGCCTGAACCGCTTCACCGACGACCGGGGCTTCTTCCTCGAGATCTTCCGCGCGAAGGCCGACGGCGCCGCGGGCCGCGAGCTCGCCGACTTCTTCCAGGGCATCCCCGTCGCGCAGATGAACTTTTCGATCGTCGACGCCGAAGGTCACATCAAGGGCCTCCACTACCACCTGAAGCAGGACGACGTGTGGTTCGTGCCGCCGCCCTCGAAGGCCAAATTCGTCCTCTACGACGTCCGCCAGAAATCGCCCACGTTCGGAAAGACCCAGGTTCTCGTCGCCGGCGGCGGCCAGGATCTGCTCGTGCGGATTCCCGCCGGCGTGGCGCACGGCTATCGCCCGCTGACGAATCCGTGCGCGCTTCTCTACTTCGTCACCGAGACGTTCGACCCGGCCGCCCCCGACGAGCTCCGGATCGCGTGGGACCACCCCGCGGTCAAGCCGCTCTGGGAGATTCCGAACGGCTAGACGGCGGTTCGCGACCCGGGCCTCGCGGCTCTCCTCGCCTCCGCGTTCGCGCCGCTGTCGGCCTCCCCGCCCTCGCAGACGATCGTCGCGCCGGGTCAGGGCTCACCGACCCTCGCGCTGCCGTCTGCCGGCCAGCCGCCGCATCGCCTTCTCGTCGAGCGTGTAGCGCAGCCACGGCGAACGCGAGCGCGCGCCGATGCGGCGATAGAAGCGCAGGGCCGTTTCGTTCCAATCGAGGACGTCCCAGTCGATCCGAATCGCCCGGCGCCGAAGCGCCTCGCGCGCGAGCCGGGACATCAACGCCCGGCCCACACCCGTGCCGCGGGCACTCTGCGCGACGACGAGGTCCTCGAGGCCGAGAAACGACCGCGCGCGGAAAGACGAACCCATCGCGAACCAGAAGAGCGCCACCCCTTCGACGCGGCCGGCGCGGGTCGCGACGAGCGCTTCGACCTCCTTCCGGTCGAAGATCAGGGCGAGCAGCCGACGGCCCTCCACCGCCGAAGGGCCCCGCAGCTTCTCCCAGGCGGCGAGCTCGCGCTCGATCTCGAGGATCCGGGGACCGTCCGCGCGGCGCGCCCGGCGCACGAGGATCGGCCGCCCGCCGCGCCCGGAGCTCGGGCCGGACGCCGTCCGGGCCGAGCCTCCGGAGGGAGACCTCACTTCGCCGCCGCGACCCGCGGGAAGTCGACGTGGGAGAGGAGCTTGATGGCGGCGTCGCGGTCCACGTTGCCGCCCTGGGCGAGCACGAGGCGCGACGGCAGGACGAGCACGGTGATCAACGTGGTCGGCTGGCCGCTCGAACGGTCGGTGACGGCGAACGCCTTCAGGCCCGCGATCACGACGTCGCGGGTTTCCACGCCGGGATGCGCCGCCGCCTCCGCCATCGCCTGTTTCAGCGCCGCCTCGAGATTCTTGTCCTTGCCGTAGTCCTGCACGACGAGCTGGAACTGGCGCGTCGTCGTCGCGTTCTCGATGCGCTGGAAGAAGCGGGCGACCTGCGTGAAGACGCCCATCTCGTTCTCGTCCGTGTCCGGGAGCGGATCCGTCGGCGCCGCCTGATACCCGGGGAGCTCCTTGGGCAGGCCGTCGGCGAGCGAGAGCGGCCACGCCGCCTTCTTCTCGGGCGCGGCCTTCTCCTGAGCGCCGAGCGAGACCGCGAAGAGTCCCGCGAGGACCATGGCGGCGAGGCGTCGCGTCATCGAATGAGGATAACGCATTGATACAATTTCGATCAGACCGCTCCCGCCGTGGAAAAAACCGACGTCGACCGCATCCGCGTCTACTTGAACGACCCCGCGGGTCGCGGCGAGCGCCTCGTCGACGTCGCGCCGCCGGCGGCGATGGACCGGGGACGCTGGGCGTTCCGCGTCGAAGGCAAAGTGCCGCCGCCCCGCGCCTACGCCCCGCACACGCTCGAGTTCCTCCACTGGCAGCTCGCCCACGCGCTCGACCGCGGCAAGCGCTGGTGGACCGCGCGGCTGCCGAAGCCCGGCGCCTGGACGCCCGGGCCCGTGCTCCCCGCGGTGCCGGTCGCCGGAAAAGACCTGAACGCCTTCTACGACCGCCAGGCCCTGCGCTTCTTCCGCGGCGTCGACGTGAAGACCGGCGCCCCCGTCGCGTCGGGGGACAGCGTCGACATCGCCGTTCACGAGCAGGGCCACGCCGTCCTCGACGCGATCCGCCCGGACCTCTGGGACGCGCCGCACTTCGAGGTGGCCGCCTTCCACGAGGCCTTCGGCGACCTTTCCTCGATCTTCGTGGCGCTCACCGAACCGGCCCTCGACGCCGTCGTCGTGGGCACGACCCGCGGCGACCCGGCCCGCTCGAACCTCGTCTCGCGTCTGGCGGAGGAGCTCGGCAGAGCCGTTCGCGACGACGACGGCCCCGAGGCCGCGCCGCCCGGAGCGCTCCGCGACGCCGTCAACCGGTTTCTCTACCAGGATCCGAAGACGCTCCCCGACTCGGCGCCCGCGAAGGAGCTCTCGGCCGAGCCGCACGCCTTCTGCCGCGTCATGACCGGCGCGTGCTGGGACGTCCTCGTCGCCGTCTTCCGGGAGACGCCCGGGACCGATCGGGCCGCGGCGCTCGCCGCCGCGTCGGAGAAGGTCGCGCGCTGGAGCGTCGCCGCGGCCGACACCGCGCCGTCGGGCGCCGACTTCTTCGCGCGCGTCGCCCGGCGCCTCGTGCGCGAGGCGGCGCGCGAGGACCGCAGACTCGGGACGAAGGTCGGCGCGGCGCTCTTCCGGCGTCGGCTCCTCGAGAGCCCGGACGTCCCCGACGAGCTGTCGCCCGACGCGGACCCGCGCGTTTCCGCGCCGCCGGACGGCGGTGGAGGCTCGACGGAGCTCGTCCGCGCCGTTGCTGCCCGCCTCGGCCCGGACGGCGGCGAGCTGCTCGCGCGCGGCGCGCGCGGCGCCCGGTTCGAACGCGCGGCGTCGCTGCGGGTCTTTCGCGGACGGCGGCGGCGCGATCTCGTTCTGCGCGGCCGCGAGTACGGTCCCGCCGACGGCGCGGCCGTCGAGCTCTCGGATTCCTTCGCCCTCGGCTTCGGCGAGGAGGGATTCCTGCGCGCGTCGCGCGTGCGGCCGGCCGACGACGGCGATGCCGAGGACGCCCGCGCGTTCGTCCGGTTTCTCGCGCGCCGCCGCCGCATCGCCGACGCGAGCGCAGCTCCGGATTCCGTCGCCCTCGCCCGCGCGCGCAAGTCCCACGCCGTCGTCAGAGACGCGGACGGCGTGCGCCGCCTGCGCCGTGTCTGGATCGCCCGAAAGGAGGACCCGTGATGAGCCGCCGCTGCCTCGCCCTTCTCGCCGCCCTCGGGGCCTCGGCGCGCTGCGCCTCGACGGCGCCCGCGACGCCGGCAAGTCCCGAGCCGATCTCTCCGGCCGACTTCGTCGCGTCGATCGCGGACGTGGCCGCCGGACGCAATCCCGCCGCGGCGGAGGCCGGCCTCATCCTGAAGCGGGTCGAGTTCCGGCTCTCGGTCGGCACGGAGACGAAGGGCGGCGGCAAGATCGAGGTCCTGCTTCTCGACGCCGAGGCCTCGCGCTCGAGCGAGACGGCGTTTCTCCAGGAGCTCACGCTCGAGATCCCGCCGGCTCCCGGAAAGCGCGCGTCGGCGCCGCCGCTGGTGCCCGGCGTGCGCGAGTTCGTCGACGCCGCGATGAACGCCGCGCGCGACCTCGCGCGCGCCGCCTCGGCCGCCGGTCTGCCGCAGCAGCTGCGCTCGGTCGAGCTGACGGCGAAGATCACCCGCTCGAAGAAGGCCGGCGGCGGCATCGCCGCCACGATCCCCGCCTGGGTCAAACCCTCGATCGGCGCCGAAGGGAGCGCCGCCCGCGAGGAGCAGAACACCCTGCGCCTCGTGTTCGAGGCCGTGCCGGCCGGCCCGCGCTAGCGTCTCCCCAAAATGAAAAGCGGCCCCTTTCGGGACCGCTTTCTCCCCGCTCCGAGATCGGAGCTTACTTCTTCACGCCGAGGATCGCGTCCTTGGCCTTCTTCGACACGCGGAACTTGACGACGCGCTTGGCGGGAATCTTGATTTCCTCGCCCGTCGCCGGGTTGCGGCCCATGCGCGCTTTCCGGTTCACGAGCACGAGCTTGCCCACACCCGGGATCGTGAAGCTGTTCTTCGCTTCCTTGTAGGCGAGAGCCGTCAGGTCGTCGAGGAACTGCGTCGCGACCCGCTTCGTGGTGCCCGTGGACTTCGAGAGGTGATCGGCGATCTGGGACTTCGAAAGCGCCTTAGAGCCTGTTGCCATATGTCCTACCCCTTTTCTATCTGGAATCGCCCCGTGGGGCGTATCAAACTGGGGCCGTATTCTAGACCCCTCGAAGCGCCCGCGTGCAACATAAATTTGCGTCGGGGCGCGGGTTTTCGCAGCGCCGCTTCATGCCGCGCCGCGCGCGTCCGAGTATGATCGAGCGGGCGATGCACGCGGCGAGTTGCAGGCGATGGAGCGCTCTCGGTCTCGCGCTCGCCGTCGTCGTCGGCGCGGCCGCTTGCGGGCGGACGCCGACCGCGCGCGCGACGCGCCGGGTCCTCGACCGCTATCGCAAAGTCTCCGCCGCCAAACCTTTGCCGGCGAGCGGGATGATGCGCGTGCGCCTCTCGACGCCGAACGCGGAAGGCCGAGACGAAATCCTCTGGCAGCCGTTCCGCTATCGGGAGGCTGTCTCTTCGGCGGGCTGGACGATGGTGCGCGGGATCGAGTCCGGGCGAGCCTACTTCATCGACCAGGACGGCGTCACCCGGGTCGTGTCGGACCAGGTTTTGCGCGAGCTGACGACGCGGTCGTACTTCTGGCGCCGCGCCTGGCTGTTCGAAGACCGCGAGCGCGCCTGGCTCGAGCTCGGCCCATCCGACGCCGAGACGACGAGCCTGGACCTGACGCCCCAGGGCGGCGAGCGGCTGCGCCTGATTTTCTCGAATCGGACGGGTCTCCTCCTCGCGGCGCGGGCGCCGCGCTTCGCGCTCGAGTTCGCGACACCGACGTCCTGGCGCGACCTCTCCGATCCCGCAGCGCCCGCCGACGGCACCCTCGAGTGGGTGGGGCTCCCCACCGGCCCGGTGCCCGAGGCCTACGTCGGCGGCAGCCGTGCGGCCGTGGCCCCGGAGCCGCCGCCGACTCCCTACGAGCGCCGCGGAGGCGCTCTGATCGTGCCCGCGGTCCTCGCCGGGATTCCAGTCCGCCTGGCCGTCGACGCCGCGGCCGACGGCCCGGTCGCCCTATCGCCGGAGCTCGCCGCGAAGCTCGCGGTTCCCTTCAAGCCCGACGTCCTCGGCCGCGACGTGGCCTCCGGCGTGCCTCTCTCGGTCGCCGGCACGTCCTGGCCGGCGCTCTGGATTCAGCGCGCGCGCCAGACGCCTCCCGGCGCCGACGCCGTGGCGGGCGGCTGCCTGTTCCGCGAAACGGTCGTCGAGCTCGACCCCGGCGCGGGCGTTCTCCGGCTGCACGACCCCGCGCACCTCGCCACGCCGGAAGGCTACTTTCGCGTCGTCATCGACGACGACGGGGACCGGCCGGTCGCGATCGTCAGCCGCGGCAAAGCCGACCTGCGGCTCGCCGCCGGCAGCGACACCGGAACCGCGGCGCTCGTGGTGGCCGGCGCGAGCGCGGCGCGCGTCGGCATCTCCGGCGGTGAGGCCCGCGGCTTCGCCTGGGGACCGGTGCGGCTACCCCCGCTGCCCGTGCGCACGGCCGCGACGGGGTTCTTCCCGGACTGGGGTGACGACGGCCTGCTCGGCTATCCGCTGCTGCTGCGGTTCCACGTCTTCGTGAACATGCCGCAGCGCTGGATCTACCTGAAGCCCCTCGAGCGCTAGCGCTCTACCGCGCGCTTTCCCGGGCCGGTGCCAGCGGAATCTCCGTTTCGCACCGTCCGCAAAGCAGGTCGGTCTCGCCGTCCAGCCAGCGCGTCTCGAGACGCAGCGCGGAGGCGCACGTCGGACAGTTCAGCACCACCGTCTTCGGCGGCATCTTGTCGGCAGTCCCGCGGCGCGCCGCGGCGTCCCGCCGGAAAGGGTCGAAAGGCACAACGTTGTCGTACTTCACCGTCGTTCCTCCTGTCCGAAATGCCGCTCCGGATCGGAGGCGGCGTGGTCTTCGAGGGGACGGGCGAGCGTCAGTCGCGCAGACCCGCGGCGGCTGGTGCGCCGGACGGCGGCGAGCGCGACCGAGACGACGAAGAGGACGGCGCCCGTCGTCAGCAGGCTGGCGAAGACGGCGCGCACCGGCCGCGGCGCCTCCGCGAGATCGCGGCCGCCCGCGCCGACGACGACGCCCCCGAGAAAAATGCAGAGCACCGAGACGAGCAGAAGGCTCCGCGGACGGTCGTCCACCCGGCGCGCCGACTGGGACCAGACGAGCCTCACGCGGCGCACCGGAGAGCGGGAAGAACGGCGGGACGCGGCGCCCGCCGGATCGCTGCGTTCGGAGCGAGGTCGAAATCCAATCGGCCCTCCGACAGCGTCCGGAGCCGGATCGGCGCGCGACGCGCCGCGTCCGTCCCCGTTTTCAACGACCTCATTGTACTCGGCGCGCCGCACAGCGGCAACGGATTTATGCTTGCCGAGCCTTCGGAAAGGAAGACATGAGAAGAGGAACGATTCTGCTCGCGCTGTTGGTCTGCCTCGGCGCTTCGCCGGCACCCGCGCCCGTCCCGGCGCCGCCGCGCGGCTTCTACGGCGAGAACGTCGCCGAAGAGCAGAAGGTCGAGCGCGCGTTTCGCGCGGTTCCCGACCCGAGCGTCGCGCGCGAGTCGATGAAGCGCCTCTCCGCCGCGCCGCATCACCTCGGGTCCGCCGAAGGGGCGCGCAACGCCGAATGGATCCTGGCGCGATTCAAGGAGTGGGGCCTCGACGCGCACATCGAGACGTTCGAGGTCCTGTTCCCCACGCCGCGCGAGCGCGTGCTCGAGATGGTTGCGCCCGTGAAGTTCCGCGCGTCGCTCGCCGAGACGCCGTTGAAGGACGACCCGACGTCGGGCCAGACGGCGCAGCAGCTGCCGACCTTCAACGCCTTCTCGGCCGACGGCGAAGCGACGGCCCCGCTCGTGTACGTCAACTACGGCAACCCCGACGACTACGAGGTCCTCGAGAAGCAGTTCGGCATCGACGTCCGCGGCAAGATCGTCATCGCCCGCTACGGCGGCGGTTGGCGCGGCATCAAGGTCAAGGTCGCCGGCGAAAAGGGCGCGCTCGCCTGCATCATCTATTCGGATCCGCGCGACGACGGCTACTTCGAAGGCGAGGTCTACCCGAAGGGACCGTTCCGGCCCGAGCAGGGCGTCCAGCGCGGCAGCGTCGCCGACATGCCGCAGTACTCGGGCGACCCGCTGACCCCCGGCGTCGGCGCGACGCACGACGCCAAACGCCTCGACCGCAAGGACGCAAAGACGATCACGAAGATCCCCGTCCTGCCGATCTCCTACGGCGACGCGAAGCCGCTGCTCGCCGAGCTCGGCGGGCCCGTCGCGCCCGAGGCCTGGAGGGGCGCCCTCCCGATCACCTACCGGCTCGGGCCCGGACCGGCGACCGTGCACCTCAAGGCCGTCTTCGACTGGAACCTCGTGCCGGCCCGCGACGTCATCGCGACGATCCAGGGCTCGGTCTGGCCGGACGAGTGGGTGATCCGCGGCAACCACCATGACGCCTGGGTCAACGGCGCGGAGGACCCCATCAGCGGGCTCGCCGCCATGCTCGAGGAGGCGCGGGCCTACGGCACGCTGCTCGAGAAGGGCTGGCACCCGAAGCGCACGATCGTGCTCTGCGCGTGGGACGGCGAGGAGGAGGGGCTCTTCGGCTCGACCGAGTGGGTCGAGACGCACGCCGACGAGCTCTCCTCGCGCGGGGTGGCCTACCTGAACAGCGACGGCAACGGCCGCGGCTTCTTGAACGCCGCCGGCTCCCCGGCCCTCGAGCCGGTCGTCGCCGGCTCGGCCGCGGAAGTCGAGGATCCCGAAAAGAAGATCTCCGTTCTCGCCCGGGCGCGGCTGAAGAAGATCGCCGACGCGGCCAAGCCCGAGGACCGCCGCGAGGCGCGCGAGCACGCGGGCCTCCAGCTCGAGGCGCTCGGCTCGGGCTCGGACTTCACCCCGTTCCTGCAGCACGCCGGAATCGCCTCGCTCAACCTCGGCTTCGGCGGCGAGGACCAGGGCGGCGTCTACCACTCGATTTACGACGACTTCACCTGGTACACGCGCTTCGCCGACACCGACTTTCTCTACGCGCGCGTCCTCGCGCAGACGAGCGGCACCATGACGCTGCGCCTGGCCAACGCGGACGTGCTGCCGCTCGACTTCGCGGCGGCGGCCGGCGCGATCGCCCGCTGGGTGAAAGAGGTCTCGGAGCTCGCCGACACCAGGCGCAAGGACACGGAGGAGAGGAACACGCAGATCGACGAGAACCTGCCGTTCGCCGTGGCGGACCCGCGCAAGCCCTTCGTCGCGCCGAAGGCCGAGCCACCCGTGCCCTACTTCGACTTTTCCCCGCTCTTCAACGCGTCGGACGCGCTGACGGCGGCCGCCGCGGCGTACACCCGGGCGCTCGACGCGCAGCTCGCGCCCGGCGCGCCGAAGCTCTCGCCCGAGCGTCTCGCCGCGTTGAACGCGGCGCTCCGCGGTTTCGAGAAGAGCTTCACGCTCGAAGCCGGCCTGCCCGGCCGGCCCTGGTACCGCAACCTCGCCTACGCGCCCGGCGCTTACACCGGCTACTCGGTCAAGACCCTTCCGGCCGTGCGCGAGGCGATCGAACAGAAGCGCTGGAGCGAGGTCAACGGCGCGTCGGCGCAGACGGGCAAGGCAATCCAGCAGGCGGCGGACCAGGTGAAGGCGGCGACGAAAATCCTGACGGGATCTTAGGGGGCGATCCCTCGGAGCGCTCCTAAGGAGCGACTCCCCCGCCGCGCATCCTCTCGGAGATCTCCTGGCTGTCGGACTTGCCGAGCGCGATCGCGCACGTGCCGTCGCACCGGGCCGTGACGCGGCCGTCGGCGTCGAGGATCTCGGCGGCGGCGAAGACCAGGTTCAGGCCCGCGCGGACGAGGCGCGCTTCGGCGGCGATCCGGTCGCCGCGAGTCGGCCGGAAGAAACTCATCGAGAGGTTGACCGTGGCGGAGCGCGTGTCGGGGCGCGTCAGCCAGCCGACCGTACCGATCACGAGGTCGAAAAGCCCCGCGAGCACGACGCCGTTGACCGCATCCGTGCCGAGGCCGCCCCGATGGACCATCGTCACGGGGTCGATGACCGCGCGCACCCGATCGACGCGTTCGAATTCGAGCCGCGCGCCGAAGTGCTTCATGGGCGGCGACGCGTTCCACATCTCGCCCAGGGCGCGCAGGGACTCGAGCGTCGGGTAGGCGGGCGAGAAAGGCTGCCCTTCGGCGGTCATCCGGGACGCGACTCTACTTCAGCCCCTCGACGACGAAGAGGTCCGAGAGCAGCCGCGCGAAGCAGTAGGCATACCCCTTGCCGTCGGGCGTGACCAGCACGTTCGAGATGCGTTCGACGCCCGACGGATCGGCCGGCAGCAGGTCCTTCCAGACCTCGCGCTTTCCCGTGGCGACTTCCAGGCGCGTGACGCGCGCCGGCACGTCGCCGCGCTTCCAGAGATAGACGAAGCGTCCGTCCGGCGAGAAGCGCAGCGGGAATTCCCCGTCGGCCACGCCGGGCAGATCGCGCGAGGGACCGCCGTCGAGCGCGAAGATCATCGCCTTGTGCTCGGGGCCGATCGCCGCGACCGACTTGCCGTCCGGCGAAACCGCGAAGCCCGGCAGCGCGGCCACGACTCCCTCGGGCGAGATCGCGCGCGGCTGTCCCCCGTCGATCGACTGCAGGTAGAGGCGCAGCCGGTGACCGGGCTCGCTCCCGGCGAAGACGATGCCCTTGCTGTCCGGCAGCCAGGCAGCGGCCTGCTCCGGGCTGACTCCGGCGGTCTTGATCTCGCGATGGTCGCCCGTCCCGGTGGGAAGCAGGATGAAGGGCGAGTTCGGGTTCGGCATCATGGACAGCGCCCACTTGCCGTCGGGCGAGATCGCCATCGCGTTTCCCTCGCCGAGTCGAACGACCGGCGAGCGATCCGCCTTGCGGACGAAGACCGTGTAGTTCGCGCCGCCGGCCTCGCCCTCCTCGTCGAAGAGGAGGACGCCGGCGTCGGGCGTCAGGTCCGCGGCGAACGAGTAGTCGAGGAAGGACATGTCGCGCTCGCGCGTGTCGCCCTGGAGCACCGCGAGCACGCCGACGCGCGGGCTCTCGCGGGTCAGCAGAACGCGGCCGCTCCGCGCGACGTCGTGGAGCTTCAGGCCGCCGGGAACGCGCGTCACGACGCGGAGCTTGCCCGCGGGAGTGACGGCGTAAAGGGAGCGGTTCGCCCCCGCCTCGGTCGCGGTGAACCAGACCTCCTCGCCGTTGGCGGACCACGCGAGGCCGCCCTCGCTCGCCCACTTCGACGTCAGCGTCGTCTTCTTTCCGGCGAGGTCGATGATCGCCACGGTGCCCGCATCGTCGAGCGGGAACGGATGGTCGAGGAAGGCGATCCGGTCGGCCTTCGGCGAGAGGCGCGCGTAGCTGATGTGTCCCGACGTCTCGTAGAGGACCTTTCCCATCGGGAACTCGAGGCGCGACTTGCCGCCGACGTCTCGGACGATCATCAGGTTGGTGCCGTCGGGCGCCCAGTCGGCCTCCTGCACGCCCTCGGCGACGTCTCGCGGCGAACCGCCGGTCAGCGCCGCCTTCGCGAGGGTTCCGGCGCAGACGCCGGGATGGTTCGACCGGCAGTCGATGGCGATCGCCATCTCGCCGGTCGGCGAGATCGAGAGCAGGTTCGCGCTCGGAAGCTCCAGCGGCAGCGAGTCGGGGCTCGAGGGGTGCTTGAGAAACAGCTTCAACGGCTCGCCGGCCCAGGCGGCGCTGTAGACGATCGTCTGGCCGTCGGGCGCGAAGCGCCCCGCGCGGATCGTCCCCGAGCCGAAGGTGATCTGCTGGTAAGAGGGCGGCAGCGTCTTGATGAGGTTTTTCTGAAGGAGCATCCCGGCGCCGAGCGCGGCGAGAACGGCGATTGCCGCCGCGAGCGGTCCGATCCGGCGCCGCGACCCCGCCGCCGGAGCCGCGAGCGTGGCGCCGGAGATCTCGCCCGAGACCGCCGAGGCCGCTTCGGAGAGGTGCTCGCGGACGCCGCGCACGTCGCGCGCGAGGTCGCGCGTCGACGCGTAGCGCTCGTCCGGATCTTTCTGCAGGCAGCGTTCGACGACCCAGCGAAACGGCGGCGGGACCCTGGCGTTGACCTGGACGACGGGCGCGGTGTCCTCGCGGATGATCGCCGTCAGCGTCTCGGCCGTCGTGCCCCGCTGAAACGCGCGCTGACCCGTCGCCATCTCGTAGAAGATCGAGCCCAGGGCGAACTGGTCGGAACGGAAGTCGAGCGCTTTGCCGCTCGCCTGCTCGGGCGACATGTACCCCACCGTGCCGAGCACCGTGCCGGCCTGCGTCGCCTGCGCCGTCGGCACGTTCGACGTGTCCTCCGGCTGCTCCTTCAGGAGCTTGGCGAGGCCGAAGTCGAGGATCTTGACCGCGCCGTCCTTCGAGATCATCACGTTCTCGGGCTTCAGGTCCCGGTGGACGATGCCGGCCGCGTGGGCCTTGGCGAGGCCGTCGGCCATCTGGTAGGCGAGCTCGAGGAGCTTCTTCGTCGGCAGGGCGCCGCCGTGCAGCGTCTCGCGCAGCGTGCGGCCGTCGACGAACTCCATCGCGATGTAGACGGTCGGGCCGTCGACGCCGATGTCGTGGATCGTGACGATGTTCGGGTGGTTCAGGGCCGAAGCCGCGCGCGCCTCCTGCTCGAAGCGCTTGCGCCGGTCGACGTCGGCGGCGAACTCCGCCGCGAGCACCTTGATCGCGACTTCGCGCCCGAGCCGCGTGTCGCGCGCGCGATAGACCTCACCCATCCCGCCGGCCCCCAGGGGCGACAGCACTTCGAACGGACCCAGTCTTGTCCCTGGCGCGATCGTCACGTTTCGAGTTTCCGGCTCGTTCGGCCCGCGAAGCGGACCGCTTCAGAGTCCGAGCCGGGATTCTAACTGGAGTGCCATAGAATCGCGCCACCTTGAGCGCAAAGATTTCGATGAGATTCAGGTTTGGCGTTCTCCTCCTGTTCCTCGGCGCTTCGGCGGCGTTGGCGGCCGCGCCGCCGCCCGCGCCCCTCGTCGCCGTCAAGACGGGCCGCCTGATCGACACGAAATCAGGAACGGTCGTGCCCGCGGCGGTGATCGTCGTCGAGGGCGGCCGCGTCAAGGCCGTCGGGCCGTCGGTGGCGATCCCGGCCGGGGCGACGGTGATCGACCTCTCCGGGCTCACGGTCCTGCCCGGCCTCTTCGACTGTCACACGCACCTCGTCGGCGACTACGTCAACGACAAGGACCCCCTCTCGGACCTGAAGAAGAGCGCGGCCGACCGCGCCTTCGAGTCGGTCCCGAACGCCCGGGCCACGCTCGACGCCGGCTTCACGACGGTGCGCGACGTCGGGACGTATCGTGCCTTCGTGGACGTCGCGCTGCGCGACGCGATCGCGCGGGGCGACTTCCCCGGCCCGCGGATGTTCGTCGCCGGCGCGTACCTGACGATCACGGGCGGCGGCGGCGCGATCACGGGCTTCGCGCCCGACGTGGCGCTCCCCTGGGACCTGCGCTTCGGCGTCGCCGACGGCGTGGACCAGGTGCGTCAGCGCGTGCGCGACATCGCGCAGCACGACGTGGATGTGATCAAGGTCCTCGCCACGGGAGCGTTCCTGACGCACGGCTCGAATCCCCACGCCATCGAGTACACGTACGACGAGATCCGGGCTGCCGTCGAGGAGGCGAGCCACAAGGGCCTGAAGGTCGCCGCGCACGCGCACTCGACCGAGGGCATCAAGCTCGCGGTCAAGGCGGGCGTCGCGTCGATCGAGCACGGCACCTACCTCGACGACGAGGGCATCCGTCTCATGAAGGAGCACGGGACCTACCTCGTCGCCGACATCTACGACGCCGAGTGGATCCGCCAGGGAGCGGCCGCCGGCTACCCGCAGGACTTTGCCGACAAGCAGCCCGAGGGCGACGAGCTCCAGCGGCAGGCGTTCAAGAAGGCCGTCCAGGCCGGGGTCAAGATCGCCTTCGGCACCGACGTCAGCAACTTCCCGCACGGGCTGAACGCCCGCCAGTTCGCCTGGCAGGTCAGGTACGGTCAGACGCCGATGCAGGCGATCCAGTCCGCGACCGTCGGCGCCTCGGACCTGGTCGGCCGCGGCAACGACGCCGGTTCCCTCGAGCCGGGGAAGCGGGCCGACCTCATCGCGGTCAAGGGCGATCCGCTCGCCGACGTCCGCGCGCTCGAGAGCGTGGCCTTCGTCATGAAGGAAGGGAAAATCTTCAAGGACGCTCGCTGACGCCTGCTAGAGTCCGGACCCGGACGCGAAAACGCGCCGCGCGGAGGTCGCCATGCCGAAATTCGTCATCGAGAGGGAGATTCCCGGAGCCGGACAGCTCTCGGACGCCGAGATCCAGGCGGTGTCCCGCAAGTCCGTCGAGGTGCTCCGGGGGCTGGGTCCCGAGATCCAGTGGCTCCATTCCTACGTCACGGGCGACAAGGTCTACTGCGTCTACCTGAGCCCGGACGAGGAAACCATCCGCGAGCACGCGAAGAAGGTCGGCATTCCCGCCAACCGCATCTCCGCGGTGCGGCGCCTCATCGACCCGACCAACGGCGAGTAGCGCTCCGCCTCAGGAATCGCGCGACGCCAGAGCGAGCGCGATCGCCTCGTCGAGCGGCATCGCCCAGCCCTGCATCCAGGCACCCGCGCCGTCGCCGTCGGTGAGCCCGCGGCGCGCCGCCGCGAGAGCCGTCTCCAGCGCGAGGCGCTCGCCGCGGGGCAGCGGCGTGCCCAGGGCCTGGCGCAGCGCGCCCGCGGCGCCGGCCAGCCGCAGCGCGGCGTGCGGCTCGCCTTCGCTCGCCGCGCAGCCGGCGAAGCCCTCGAGAAGGCGCGCGATGCCGCGTTTGTGTTCGAGGTCGCGGAAGATCGCGAGGCTCTCGCCGTAGAGGGCGCGCGCCCGCGCGAAATCCGAGCGGTCGCGCGCGAGGTTGCCGAGGTCGGCCAGGGTGCCGGCGATGCCCCACGGGTCGCCGATCTCGCGGAACTCGGCGAGGCTCTTCTCGCACAGCCCCTGCGCCGCAGCCGCGTCGCCCCGCTCGCGCGCGACCGCCCCCTGGTGGTCGAGCGCCCAGGCCGCCCCGGTCCGGTCGCCCAGCTCGCGAAAGATCGACAGGCTCTCCTCGTGAAACGCGTGGGCGCGCTCGAAGTCGCCCTGGGCGGTGGCGGCCATCGCGAGGTTGCTCAACGAGCGCGCCACGGCGGCGCGGTCGCCGAGCTCCCTCCAGACCCCGGCGTTCTCTTCGAAGAGCGCCGCGGCCGTGGCGACGTCGCCCCGGTCGAGCGCCGTCACGGCAAGGGCGTTGCGCGAGACCGCGATGCCCCAGGCGTCGCCCCGCTCCTGCTCGATCGCCAGCGCCTCCTCGAGCGCGGGCAGCGACGCGGCGCCGTCTCCCTGCTCGGAGGCCAGGACGCCGGCGGCGAAGAGCGCCCGGGCCCGCGCCTTCGTGCGCGCCGCGGCGGCGGGCAGCGCGAGGAGCTTGCGCAGCCGCTCCCGCCCCTCGGCCAGGTGCTCCCGCATCTCCCAGCAGCGGAAGAGCGCCGCGCCCAGGCGCAGCCCCCAGTCCGCGTTGCCCTCGCGGGTCAGGTAGTCGAGCGCCGCGCGGAAATTGTCGTGCTCGCTGTCGAACCGCTCGAGAAAGGCCCCGGGTCCCGTCTCGGGTCCTTCCGTCACCTGTTCCTCGGCGAGCACCAGGCAGTACGCCGCATGGGCGCGGCGCATGAGCGG
>DATJXB010000138.1:0-9960 GCA_035500755.1 Thermoanaerobaculia bacterium
GGGCAACCTCGCGCGCCGCTGGGACGCGCACACGACGCGCGAGGAGCGCGAGCTCTTTCCCGGGCTCGGCTGAGCGTCGAGAGGCGGGGAAACTACGCCGCCGGCCGCGTGCCCGGGAGCCCTTCCAGCCGCCTGTAGAGCACGTACGAGTAGACGACCGGGATCAACGCCGCGAGCATGATCGCGGCGAAGATCGGCCACATCGACAGACCGATCACGGCCGCCGCGATCACGGCCGTTCCCGAGATGACGAAGAGCTTGCCCGCGAGGCGGTGCGTCCGGTACCAGACTTCTTCGCTCGCCAGCGTCCACGGCGTGCGGATCCCGACGAAGAAGTTGCGCGTCACCTTGCCGAGCAGGTTCCCGAGCACGACGAAGAGGAGTCCCAGGGCGACGAACACCGCCGTCATCGAGATCTTTCCGCCCGCCTGCGCCGCGCGCAAGACGATCACGCTGATGAAGAGCATCACGGCGAGCAGCATCACCTTGAAGACGCCCCACGCCCGCAGGAACGGCTCCATCTCGAAACCGCGCGGCGAGATTCGCGGCAGCACCAGAAACATCAGCCAGATGAACGCCATGATCAGGGGCACGAGGGCCGCGCCCCAGAACTTCGGCATCCAGCCGTTGACCTCGCCCGCCGCGTTCCAGTGCGAGGGCATCGGATCGGGCAGCGCCGGGTAGAGCACCGCCGTGATCGCCGCGGCACCGAGGACCAGGAGAAGCCCCAGGACATCCGACCTTTTCACGAGACACCTCCATCGGGCCGGTCGACGCGGAAGAGATCCGCGAGCGCCGAAGCCACGTCTTCGAACACCGTCGTGTTGAGCGAGTAAACGATGCGCTGCCCGCGCCGCTCCGAGCGAATGAGGTCGGCGGACTTCAGCACTCCATAGTGGTGCGACAGCGACGCCATCGAGATCGGGAACTCCTCGGCGATCTCGCCGGCGCTGCGCGATCCGGCCTTCAGGAGCGCGAGGATCCGCCGCCGATTCGGGTCGGCGAGGGCTCGGAAAATCTGCTCGGAACGAAGCATTCGATATTTAGCCTTCCATCTAAATATACGCCAAAAGGGCCTCGAGGTTTGGCGCCCCCGATCACTCTCATTTTCAGAGACTTACGGCTCGACTAGCCGAGTGGCGTGATCCGGACCGTCCGCTCCCGGGGCCCGTCGAGCTCGATGACGAAGATGCCCTGCCACCGGCCGAGCAGCGGCTTGCCGCCCTCGCACGGAACGAGGCACGACGCACCGATTGCCTCGGAGAGAAAGTGCGCGGCCGAGTTGCCCTCGCCGTGGTCGAAGCGTACCTTCGGCACCCAGGCCGCCAGAGCCCTTTCGAGATCCGTCGTGACGTCGGGATCCCACGCCTCGCCGACGGTCACGGCCGCGGTCGTGTGCGGCACGGAGACCAGGATCGCGGCCGGCGCGCCGCCGAGCGTGCCGCACGCGCGCTTGACCTCGGCGGTCACGTCGAGGCGCTCGATCTTCTTCGACGATCGGACCTGGAATTCCGACGCGCCCGCCACGCGGCCAGTCTAAGGCGATATCCTCTCGCCGCGCGGCGTCAAAGGAGTCGAACGAGCCTATGCCCCGTCGACGGCGCGGGCTCGTGCCCGCGATCTTCCTGGCGGCCCTCCTCGGTTACGCGGCCTGGCCGTGGCTGCCCTTCTCCCGCGCGGAACAGGCCCCGCCGACCATCGTCTTCTACGGGTTCAGCATCCTCGCCGACGTCTTCCAGGACGGCATCTTCCCCGCCTTCCAGAAGACCTGGGCGGCCGAAGGCGGGGGCCGGGTCGAGTTCGTCAGCTCCTTCGGCGGCTCGGGCACCGTCACCAACCAGGTCATCATGGGAGTTCCCGCCCAGGTGGCTCTGCTTTCGCTCGAGAGCGACGCCGACCGGCTCGTCGACGCCGGCGTGGTCTCGCGCGGCGCGTGGAAGAGCCTTCCCCACGAGGGCGTCGTCAACCTGACGCCGTTCGTCATTCTCGTGCGGCCGGGCAACCCGCTCGGCATCGCCGGATTCGAGGACCTGACGCGCACCGGCGTCGGCGTCGTGCATCCGGACCCGATGACTTCCGGCGGCGCGAACTGGGCGATCCTCGCCGAGTACGGCGCCGGCGCGCGCGGCACGCCCGGCGGCCAGAGCGCCGGAGAGGCGCTGCTGTCGGGCGTGTGGAAGAACGTCGTCGCGCAGGCGGCCTCCGCGCGCGCCGCGCGGACCCAGTTCGAAAACGGGTTCGGCGACGCGCTGATCACCTACGAGCAGGACGCGCTGTGGGACCGGGGGCGCGGACGCCTGAGGGGCGACATCGTGTATCCGCCGCGGACGATCCTCTCGGAGCACACGCTCGTCGTCATCGACCGCAACGTCCATGCGCACGAGCGCGCGCTCGTCGACCGCTTCGTGCGCTTCCTGTGGAGCGAGGAGGCCCAGCGGATCTTCGTCCGATTCGGCTTCCGCAGCGTCCAGCCCGAGCTCGACTCGGCCAACCCGGCCTTCGGCGTGATCCCCGACGCGTTCCGGATCTCGGATTTCGGGGGCTGGCGGCGCGCCCGGCGCGAGATCGTCGACGGCATCTGGAAGAATCGCGTCATGAAGGAGATCGCCCCGCGATGACGGCGGTTCCCGCGACCCGCGGACCGGCGAAGAGCCACGCCACGGTCCCCGTCGGCATCGTCCTGCTCGTTCTGCTGCCGCTCATCCTCATGCCGCTCGCGGCGATTTTCGTCTTCGCGTTCCGCGGCGGCGCCCCGGCCTTCTTCGGCGTCCTGACGTCGCGCGACGCGCAGTTCGCCCTCCGCTTCAGCCTGCTCATCGCCTTCGCGACCGCCGTCGTCAACGCGCTCCTCGGGACGTACACGGCCTACGTCCTGTCGCGCTATCGCTTCCGCGGGGAGCGGCCGCTCGGCATCGTCGTGAACCTGCCGGTGGCGATCCCCACCGTCGTCGTCGGCACGTCGCTGTTGCTCCTCTGGGGACCGATCGGTCTGCTCGGCCGCTTCCTCGCACCGCTCGGCATCCAGCCGATGTTCGCGCCGGCCGGCGTGCTGCTCGCGCACCTCTTCGTGACGTTTCCGTACATGCTCGGCGCCGTCAAGCCGGTGCTCGACGAGATCGAGGGCACCTACGAGGAGGCGGCCTACACGATCGGCGCGAACCGGTGGCAGGCGTTTCGCTGGGTCATCCTGCCGGCGCTGAAGGGCGGCCTCTTCACGGGGGCCCTGCTGACGTTCGCGCATTCGCTCGGCGAGTTCGGCGCGACCGTGCTCGTCTCCGGCAACCTGCGGCTGCGCACCCAGACGGCGCCTCTCTACATCTTCGCCCAGTTCGAAGCCGGCAACGTCGCCGCCGCCAACGCGGTGGCCGCGGTGCTGGCGACGCTCTCGTTCCTCATCTTCTTCTTCCTCCTCCGCTACACGGGCAGAAAGGGCCGGTAGCTGTGTCGATCGCCCTCGAGAACGTCACGAAGCGCTACGCGGGCAACGCCACCGTCGACGGGGTGACGCTCGAGGTCGCGAAGGGCGAGCTCTTCGTCCTCCTCGGCGCCTCGGGCAGCGGCAAGAGCACGATCCTCCGCATGATCGCCGGCCTCGCCGTCCCGGACGACGGCGTCATCCGCCTCGACGGCCGCGACGTCGCCGGCGTGGCGGTGCAGCAGCGCGGTGTCGGCTTCGTCTTCCAGAACTACTCGATCTTCCGGCACATGACGGTCGCCGAGAACATCGAGTTCGGCCTCCGGATCCGCGGCGCCCGCAGGGCCGCGCGCGCCGAGCGCCGCGACGAGCTGCTCGACCTCGTCGGGCTCGGCGGCCTGGGCGGCCGCTACGAGAATCAACTCTCCGGCGGCCAGCTGCAGCGCGTGGCGCTCGCGCGCGCGCTCGCGTACCGGCCCGGCGTCCTCCTCCTCGACGAGCCCTTCGGCGCGCTCGACGTGAAGATCCGGTCGCAGCTGCGCGAGAGCCTGAAGGCGATCCAGCGTTCGCTCGCGGTGACCACGATCCTCGTCACGCACGATCAGGAAGAAGCGTTCGAGCTCGGCACGCGCATCGGCGTGATGGACCACGGGCGGCTCATCGAGGTCGGCGCGCCCGAGGCGCTGTACGAACGGCCGCGCTCGCTCTACGTCGCGACGTTTCTCGGCGCGGGCACCATCGTCGTCGGCCGCTGCCGCGAGGACCGCGTCGAGCTCGGCCCCCTCACGCTGCCGATTCCCGCGGACGTGCCGCACGAGGAAGGCGACCGCGTCCGCGTCCTCGTCCGGCCGGAGCAGGTCTCGCTCGTCGGCGCCGAGCCCGCGCCCGCCGCGGCGAGCCTCGGCCGCGGCGAGGTCGTGGACGAGGCCTTCTCCGGCGCGCAGCGGCGCGTTCGAGTCCGGCTGCCGCCGCTCTCGGGGGTCCGGCAGGTCGTCCCGCCGCCGGCGTTCGGCGAGGAGGGCCTGCTTCTCGAGGCGTCGATGGCCGCGCACCTCGATGGGCCGCCGCGCGAGCCGTGGGTCGTCCTGGAGTCGTGGCACATCCTACGGCAGCCCACGCCGCGCCTGCTCGTCTGCGACCAGGGCGGCGACATCGCGCCGGCGCTCGAGCTCGCGCAGCCGCTGGTGCACTCCCTCGACGCGGTCGCGACCGTACTCGGCGTCGCGCCGGATCCGAAGCGCGTCGATGCCCTGCGCGAGGCGCTGGCGCGGCGGGCCGCGGAGGCCGGCCTCGACGGCGCCGCCGTGAAAGTGCGCCGCGGCGACCCCGCCGGCGAAATCGTCGCCGAGCAGCGCGAAGCTCCGTACGACTTCGTCGTCGTCGGCGCGGGCGAGCTCGAATCGCTCCGGGGCCGCAGCCGTTCGCCCGGACTCGGGGAGATGCTGGCGGCGCGGATCCGGACGCCGCTGCTGCTCGCGCGCGGCCGCCCCCGCAAGATCGAGCGCATCCTCATCTGCACGGCCGTCGGTGAGCCCGGCAAGGCCGACGTCCGCGCGGGCGGCTGGCTCGCACGCCGCCTCGGCGCGAAGGTGACGCTTCTGCACGTGACGCGGCCGGGCCACCCCACGTTGCCGCTCGTGCGGTCGCACCTCGAACGGGGTGTCGCGACCCTGCGCGACCTCGGCGTCGCCGGCAGCTTCTCGGTGCGCGGCGACGGGTCCCCGGTCGAAGGCATCCTCGGCGAGCTGCAGGCACAGCCCCACGACCTCGTCGTCGTCGGCGCCTCCGGCGGGTCCGAGCGCGTCACCCGCCAGGTGCTGCGTCAGGCGGGTTGTTCGGTGCTGGTGGTGCCGTTGGGGTCGTGGTAGCCGGAGGCGGGTCGGCTAGGGGTAGAGCTCCCGGTACGACTCCGAGTACAGCAGCACACGGCGCACATAGTCCCTCGTCTCGAAGAGCGGGATCGATTCGAAGAGCTCGTCCTCGGCCAGGCGCGGATTCTCGCGGGCGATGCGGGCGATGCGCGCGGGGCCGCCGTTGTAGGCGGCGAGCGCGAGGACGGTCGAGCCGTCGAACTCGCCGAGCAGCCGCTTCAGGTAAGCCGCGCCGAGCGCCGCGTTGATGCTCGGGTCGTAGAGAAAGCCGCCCTTGGGCCGCGTCCGCAGCACGGAGCGGGCCAGGCTCTTCGCCGTCGACGGCATCAGCTGCATGAGCCCGACCGCGCCCGCGTGCGACCGGACGCGCGCATCGAAGACGCTTTCCTGCCGGACGAGGCCGCGCAGAACCGCGGCGTCGAGCTCGAACTCGCGCGCGCGCGCCGCGAGCACGTCGCCCTGCTCGATCGGGTAGTAGAGCCGCCGCCAGCCTTCGGGCACGCGCCCTTCTTCGGCGGTGCCGATCTCCGGCAGCGCCCGCTTGATCTCGACCGCGGCGGTCGAGAAGCGTCCGAGCGCGAAGTCCGCCTGCGCGAGCCGCAGATCCCGTCCCCGCGACGGCGGCAGCATCCGCGCCTCGGCCGAGGACTCTTCGAAGCGGCGCAGCCGCAGCAACTCGTCCACGCGCGCGTAGGCGGCCGTCGCCGTCGACGGATCGCCGAGGGTCGGCTTCTCGTCGCCGGCGGCGTCGGCGACGTGCCGGCGCGCGAAACGCGCGTAGATGTCGGCCGGGCGCGCGATCGCCAGCTCGCGAAACAGGGCGAGCGCCTCGTCGCGCTGCCCCTCGGTCGCGAGGCAACGGGCGCGCCAGTACGCGAGCCGGCGCGACCGCGAGACGTCCGTGTACAGGCTCGCGAGCGTCTCGAAGCGCTCGCGCGCACCGAGATAATCGCCCGCGAGGTAGAGCTTCCACGACGCCAGCCAGAGCGGCTCGAAGCCGTCGGTGGCCCCCGGCGCCGCGTCGAGGAGAATCCGTGCGCTCGCAACGGCGTCGTCGAAGGCCTCCGCGTCGGCGAAGACGCGCACGAGCTTCTCGGCCGCCGATTTGCGGACCGACGCCGGCATCGACGGCCCCGCCAGCGCCTGGAGGGCCGCGACCGTCGGCGCGACCCGCGGATCGGCCGGCGAGGGCGGCGGGGAGCCTTTCTTGCGCGCGCGGTCGAGAAGGATGTCGCACCGCAGCAACCGCGCCTCGGCCGACGCGAGCGTCCCGTCGTCGGGAACGCGGGACGCCGTCATCTCCGCGTCGCGCGGCTTCTTCAGAGCGAGCTGGCCGCGGGCGAGCGCGAAGAGATTGCGGCTGCGCTCGCCCTCGGGCCACGCGGAAGGTTTGTCGGCGAGAAGGAGCCGCACGCCCCGCCGCGGGTCCCCGGCGGCGACGAGCGCGGCACCGCGCCGGCCTCGTTCGGCCGGGGTCAGGCCGCGCTCGGCCTCGGCGGCCGCCCGGCGCGCGAAGTCCGGTGTCGTGCGCTCGGCGTCGGCGGTCGGCGCGTCGAGCAGCATCGCGCGGGCCGCGTCGCGGACCGCGGCCCGGTCGCCTTGCGCGATTCCGAGCCGGATGCGGGCGATCGAGATCTGCGCGACCTCGGCCGGCGTCACCGCCGCCGGCGCGGCGCTCGCGAGAATCTCGGCGGCTTCGCGTCCCTGGCGCCCCGCCTCGAGCAGCCGCGCGACGGTGATCGCGGCCCGTCCGCGGGCGGCGAAGGGACCCTCGGCCTCGGCGGCGCGGCGCGCCTCCGCCAGCGCGCCCGCGGCGTCCCCCGCCTGTTCGAGCGCTTCGGCCCGCCACAACGCTCGATACGGCTCGAGGCCGATCGACGCGGCGGAGGTCTCCAGGCGCGCGGCGGCCGCAGCCGCGTCTTTGCGGCGCAGGTCGTCGGCGGCGAGCAGGAGGGCGACGCGCGCGTCCCACGAAGGGCGCGACGCCTTCTGCCGGATCTCGGCCAGCGCGGTCTCGGCTTCGCTCCGCTTGCCGGCCTCGAGCAGGTCGGCCGCGCGCGCGAAGTCCGCGTCGAGGTCCGGGGAATTCTCGAGAGAGCCGAGATCGGCGCGCCCGCCGGCCGCGGCGAGAAGAAGAGCCAGCCCGAGTGCTGCCGCCCGTCTCAAGGGCGCTGGAAACGACGCGCCGGGAGCGGGAGCCGCCGGCGGATCAGAGGCCCAACGCCTCGGCTCTGCCATCGGCGAGGATCTGAACGAGCTCCTCGTAGAAGTAGTTGCTGTCGGCGCGCACGTCCTGCGGGATCCGGTCCTCGTACATCTGGCGGCTGCGGTCGATGTCGTCCCGCAGGCGCTCGTAGAGGTTGCCGTGCTCGCGGCCTTCGAGGACGGCGCGCTCGTTGTACAGCTTGATCTCGGAGACGAGCAGTCGGGCGAATCGGCGCGCTTCCTCGCGACGCTCGTCGCCCGACGAGGCGTCGGCGAGCGGTCCCGCGAGCCGCCGCGAGGCCTCGGACGTGGGACGCGCCGCCGCGTCGGGCGCCACGAACGAGGGCTCCGCCGGCGGGCGCTCCTCTGCGCGCGGCGCGGGCGATGCGAGAGGGCCACCGGTCGCCGGCGGCGCGCTCGGCGCCGGGGCCGGAGCCTCGGCCGGCGCGTCCATCCACATGCCCGCCGGCTCCGCCTTCTTCGCGGCTTCGAGCGGCTTCAGCGGCGGCGAGGGCTTCAACTTTCGCGAGGCCAGACGGTCCACCATCAGCCCCGCGAGGAACGTCAGCAGGGCGAGCGCCTCCGGGTCGAAGCGATCCTCTTCGCCGAGCACGGCGTCGGCGTAGAGAGCGCCCGAGATCTTCTCGCGCACGGTCATCGGAATCGCCACGCCGTCCGAGACGCGGGACGCGCGCAGGAGCGACGAGAGCTCGTTCGACGCGTGCAGGCGCAGCGACACGCCCGACATCGCGCGCGCGACGACGCCGCCCTCGGCCTGGGGCATCGAAACCTGACGCACGGCCTCGTCGTCGCCGCCGTGCTGCGAAAAGCCGACGGCCTTCCACACGCCGATCGAGCCGCCGCGGGCGACGAGCAGCGCCGCGCGCGAGCAGTGCCGGCGACACTCGTCGAGGAACTTGTGGAGGAGGTCCACCTGCGTCGACGCCTGGTCGAGCGCGCGCGCCGATTCGACGCCGACGAAACCCTTGCGCTCCACGAGTCGCGCGCCCTCGCCGGAGAGGAGCTCGGCAGGCACGACGCCCTTCAAATCCTGGTCGAAACGCTCGAGGAAACCGAACCAGCGCCTGTCGGCTTCCAGCCGCAGACGATCGAACTCCTCCCGCAGGGCGGCGAACCGCTCGGCGAGCCTTCGTTCGATTTCGGTCTCGAGCAGTTTCAGCCGCTCTTCGGGATCGACGGGCGCCACTTTCGGCATTATCGGGGCGATGCGCGGGAAGGTAAAGCTTCCACACGAGTCGCCGAATCGACGTAACCGCCGTCCGTTCGGGAACATGTCGTAAACTCCTGGATTTAATGGGGATCGTGTCAATCCCGTTGACACCTCGGGTCTCCCTTCTTAGTATTGGCTGTTCCACGGAATCCCGGGCGTAAGGGGGTGAGTGTCGGTGCCTCTCGTCCACGTCAAAGAAGATGAATCCTTCGAAAACGCCATGCGGCGTTTCAAACGCAAGTGCGAGAAATCCGGAATCCTTTCCGAGCTGAAGAAGCGGCAGCACTACGAGAAGCCGAGCGCCAAGCGCAAACGGAAGATGATCCAGGCGCGCAAAAAGATGCTTCGGAAACTCTCGGAGGAGAAGCGAGCCACCCCGTAGACGGTCCGACCTCGGACGGCGCCGACCGGGAGTCCCTCGAGTTCGACGCCGTCCTTCGCCTCGTCGCATCCCTGACTCGAACGCCGCCCGGAAGGGCGGCGGTTCTGTCTCTGGCCCCCTCCGGCTCGGAGGCGGACGTCCGCGCGCTTCTCGCCGAGACCGACGAGGCGATCGCGTTCCGTCTCCGGCACGGCGCGCTCCCGCTCGGCGGGCTCGAGGACGTCGCTCCTCTGTTCGCGGCGCTCGAGCAATCGGGCGGCGCCGGTTCGCCGGAAGACTTTCGCCCGATCGTGCGCGCCGCGCGGGCGTGCGAAGCCGTCCGCCGCGCGCTCGTGAAAGCGGCGGGCCCGCACCTGTCCGCGCATCGGGAACGCCTGCCGCCGTTCGGGGCCTTGCTCGAGCGCGCCACGCGCCTCTTCGGAGCCGACGGGCTTCTGCGCGACGACGCGTCTCCGGTTCTCGCCGCCGCGCGCTCTCGGCTGCGCAAGCGGCGCGACGAGGTCTCGCGGCAGCTCGAGCGCCTCGTCGGCGACCGCCACGACGCGCTCGGCGACGCCGTCGTCGTCCTGCGCAACGATCGCTACTGCCTGCCGGTCCTCGCGTCGGCGCGCGGGCGCGTTCCCGGGATCGTCCACGACCGCTCGGGCTCGGGGCAGACCGTTTTCGTCGAGCCGCTCGAAGTCGTGGAGGCCAACAACGACCTGGCCCTCCTCGCCGCGGAAGAGCGGCGCGAGGCGGAGCGCCTGTTGACCGAATTCGGGCGCCTTCTGCTCACGGAGCGGCCCGCGCTCGAGGGCGCCGTCGGCGACCTCGCGGCGCTCGACGCCCTCGAAGCGAAGGTCGGCTTCGGGGAGAC
>DATJXB010000139.1:0-2702 GCA_035500755.1 Thermoanaerobaculia bacterium
CAGCGCCCCGCCGAGTACGCGGCCGTCATGCTCGCCGCCGCGATCCGCGAGGAGTGGCAGGGCCCCTTCTTCATCCAGGGCGACCACTTCCAGACCAACCCGAAGAAGATGAAGGAGAACGCCGACAAGGAGATCGCCGCGATCGAGCAGCTGATCGACGAGGCCATCCCCGCCGGCTTCCTCCAGATCGACATCGACACCTCGACGCTCGTCGACCTCTCGAAGCCGACCCTCGAAGCGCAGCAGGACGTCAACGCCAACCTCTGCGCGCGGTTCACGAAGTACATCCGCTCGAAGGAGCCGAAAGCGGTGCCGATCTCGATCGGCGGCGAGATCGGCGAGGTCGGCAAGGAGAACTCCACACCCGACGAGTTCCGCGCGTACATGAACGTCTACCGCAAGGCGCTCGGCGGCGCGAACGTCAACGGCATCGAGAAGGTGTCGGTCCAGACGGGCTCCTCGCACGGCGGCGTCGTCGCGGCGGACGGATCGGTCGAACGCGTCGCCATCGACTTCAGCGTCATCAAGACGATCTCGAAGGTCGCGCGCGAGGAGTACGGCCTCGCCGGCGCCGTCCAGCACGGCGCGTCGACGCTGCCGCCCGAGTACTTCGGCCATTTCCCCGACAACGACTGCGCCGAGATCCACCTCGCGACCGACTTCATGAACACGGTGTATGACCACCCGGCGTTCCCGTATCCCCTGAAGCGCGAGATCGAGCGCTGGCTCGACACGAACGCGGCCGACGAGAAGAAGCGCGGCGAGACGGAGCCGCAGTTCCTCTACAAAACCCGCAAGAAGGCGATCGGCCCGTACAAGGAGAACGTCTGGAACCTGCCCGAGGGCACCAAGAAGGGCATCTGCGACACGCTCCAGGAAAAGTTCGAGTTCCTGTTCGAGCGCCTGCGCGTCGTCAACACGAAGGCGATGGTGGCGAAGTACGTCAAGCCGGTCTCCGTCTACGAGCACGCCGCCGCAGCCGCCGGCGCGCGCGCGGGATTCGTACGGGACGACCAGGCGGGGGACTGAGCTTTTTGGCCAAGTCCGTTTTCGCCCCCCTCACCCCAACCCTCTCCCCCCTCCGGGGGGCGAGGGAGTTTCTAGGCGACCGCCCTCCCTCTCATCCCGCTCGCCTTCCGCTCTTTTCCCTGCTCTTCCTCAAATCCCCTCTCCCCTTCCAATCCCCTCTCCCCCCAGCGGGGGGAGAGGGCGAGGGTGAGGGGGGTCGACTTCTAGCTGGGCCGGCGCCGAGTCTGCCGACGTCGCGGCTGAGTGAGCTTTCGGACTTCAGCCGCCGCTTTCCGGCGCTCGGCCGCGCCGACCGCGTTGGCCAGCAGGAATTCGGCCTTGCGCTCAGGCGTGTAGATTTCGATTTTCGGTTTTCGGGGTCGTGCACGCTCAACCATGCGCCGATGCTAACGGATGTACGGCCTTTCTGAGGACCGCAGGACGGGAGATTGATGGCCAAGTCAGCTAAGAAGTCCTCGCCGAAACCCACCTCCAAGGCGTCCAACGGCGGCGCCCCGCCGCTCCCCGCCACCATGACCGCCGTCGTCAAAACCCGCCCCGCCCCCGGCCCCTCCGCCACCGAGATCCAGACCGTCCCCGTCCCCACCCCCGGCCAGGCCGAGGTCCTCATCAAGGTCATCGCCACCGCCGTCTGCGGCTCGGACAAGCACATCTACCAGTGGGACGCGTCCATGGCGTCCATGTTCAAGACCCCGCGCATCTACGGCCACGAGTTCTGCGGCGAGATCGTCGCGTTCGGTCCCGGCGGCAAGCGCCCGCACCTCGAGATCGGCCAGTACGTCTCGGCCGAGATGCACGTCACCTGCGGCGCGTGCCGCCCCTGCCAGACCGGCCGCCGCCACATCTGCGAGAACACGAAGATCCTCGGCGTCCACGGCGACGGCTGCTTCGCCCAGTACGTCAAGGTGCCCGCGTTCAACGTCGTCCCGCTCGACCGCAAGATCATCCCGCCCAAGGTCGGCGCGTTCCTCGACGCGCTCGGCAACGCCGTCCACACGACCCAGGTCGCCGACCTCTCCGGGACCTCCGTCGCCGTCCTCGGCTACGGACCGATCGGCGCCATGTGCGCGGAGATCGCGCGCATCTCCGGCGCCGCCCGCATCGCCATCACCGAGGTCAACGGCCTCGCCGCCGCCCACGCCCGCAAGTGGGCGAAGGACCGCGGCGCGAAGCACGTCACCGTCATCGAGCTGCCGAAGACCAAGGACCCCGTCGGGAGCCTCAAGGACGCGACCGGCGGGGGCGCCGACGTCGTCCTCGAGCTCTCCGGCGCCGAGTCGTCGATCAACCTCGGCCTCGCCGCCGCCCGCCGCGGTGCCATCCTCTCGATGCTCGGCATCCCCCGCGACAAGTCGGTCACCATCCGCGACTACACCAACGACTTCGTCTTCAAGGGCCTGACGATGCACGCCATCATCGGCCGCCGCGTCTTCGACACCTGGATCAAGATGCTCGACCTCTTCCGCGCCGGCCTCGACGTCGAGGACCTCGTCACCAACGAATTCGAGGGCCTGGAGAAGTTCCACGAGGCGATGGAGCTGCTGGACGACCGGCGGGCGATGAAGGTGGTGTTCTGGCCGAATGGGAAGAGGTGACTCATTGGTGCCTTGGCTACCCTAGTCTCGGCCTGCCGCTGAAGAGACCGACATCTAGTCACCTCACGTCACTCGCTG
>DATJXB010000140.1:0-6726 GCA_035500755.1 Thermoanaerobaculia bacterium
CCTTCTTCGCCATGGGCTGCAGCACGACGGCGAGGGGTCCCTTCGACAGGTCGAGCGTCAGCGTCGGCGCGCCCTTCACGTCGAAGTCGCGGCGCGCGCCGGAGGCGAGGTTCTCGACCGATGCGGCCTGGAACGGGCCGCCGGAGAGCTCGATCGAGACCGCGCCCGCCGGATCCTCGGGCAGGAGGAGCACGGGCGTGAACTTCTTGGCGTCGAAGAGGCGGAGGGCCGCGATCTTCGAGCCGTCGCGGCGTGAGATCCGCGTCGCCGTCGGGTCGCGCGAGGTGTCGGCGGTGAAATAGGAGGCCAGCCGCGTGAGCGTGTCGACCTCCCCCGGTGTCAGGGGCCGATCTCCGGCGAGGACACCGGCGAGCGTCGATTGGGGCGAGCGCTCGAGGGCAGAGAGAGCGGCGACCGTGGGGCTCGCCGAGGCCGACGGGGCGGTGAAGACCCACGTGCGCAGCGCCGACTCCGCGGGCGCAGCCGTGCCCGGGCGCACCACGAGCGCGTCGACGTAGGCCGCGAGCGCCTCCTCGAGAGCGGGCTCGGGCGGCCGGGCCGCTTCGAGGGCGACGGCGCCGTCGGGAGAGCCGGAGCGGAAGATCGACGAGAGTCGCTTGACTGCGTAGGCGAAGCGCTCGGCGTCGTCGGTGTCCGGCAGCGTCAGCACGAGCCCCGCGGCCCCGCGCACCCTGGCGAGCCGGTCCACGGCTGCGTCGACGTCGGCATCCGCGAGCGCGTCGAGGCGGACCCGGAGAAGGCAGCCGGCGCCGGTCGTGCCTTCGGGCGGCGGCGCGTCAAGCCGGGCGATGCCGGGCAGCTTCGATTCCGCCGGACAGGCGCCGTCGGGGCGCTCGGCGGCGAGCTTCAGACGATCCGCGCGCGCCGCGGCCGCGGCCGCGGCGAAAAGAAACGCGCCCGCCAGAGCGCGGGCGCATCGTGTGCGTGGCGGAGCCATTGGAGACGGGATTATCGCAAGAGTCCTGCCAGAGTCGAGAAGGACTCTCGGCGCAACCCCGCGCGTTCTATCGCCGGGCCTTTTCTTTTTCCTTGACGGCTTCGGCGACCGCCGCCGGGACGGACGCGGCGGCGCCGCCCGCCGCTTCGACCGACCCGAGGCCGAGCTGTTGCCGCAGCTTCTTCTCGATTTCACCCGCGAGCTCGGGGTTGTCCTTCAGGAACTGCTTCGAGTTCTCGCGGCCCTGGCCGATGCGCAGGTCGCCGTAGGACAGCCACGCGCCGGACTTCTCGACGAGCTTGGACTCGAGGCCCATGTCGATGAGCTCGCCGGCGCGGGAGATGCCCTCGCCGTAGTTGATGTCGAACTCGGCCTGGCGGAACGGGGCCGCCAGCTTGTTCTTGACGACCTTGACCTTCGTGCGCGAGCCGACGACCGTCTCGCCGTCCTTCAGGGAGGCGATGCGGCGGATGTCGATACGGATCGACGAGTAGAACTTCAGCGCCCGGCCGCCGGTCGTCGTCTCCGGGTTGCCGAACATGACGCCGATCTTTTCGCGGATCTGGTTGATGAAGATCAGGCTCGTGCCGGATTTCGACACGATGGCGGTGAGCTTGCGCAGGGCCTGCGACATCAGGCGCGCCTGGAGGCCCATCTGCGCCTCGCCCATCTCGCCCTCGATCTCGGCCTTGGGGACGAGCGCCGCGACCGAGTCGATGACGATGACGTCGATCGCCCCGGAGCGGATCAGCATCTCGGCGATCTCGAGGGCCTGTTCGCCGTTGTCGGGCTGCGAGACCAGCAGGTTGTCGGTGTCGACCCCGAGCTTCTTCGCGTACTCCGAGTCGAGGGCGTGCTCGGCGTCGATGAAGGCCGCGAGGCCGCCGCCCTTCTGGGCCTGGGCGATGACCTGGAGCGAGAGGGTCGTCTTGCCGGAGGATTCCGGGCCGAAGATCTCGACGACGCGGCCGCGCGGGATGCCGCCGATGCCGAGCGCCGCGTCGACGGCGAGCGAGCCGGTCGGGATGACGGCGATGGCCACCTCGGGCCTCTCGCCGAGCCGCATGATCGAGCCCTTGCCGAACTGGCGCTCGATTTGCGTCAGCGCCGTTTCCACGGCGCGCCACTTTTCGTTGGGTTTCACGCTGGACATGTCCTCACCTTTCTCGATCGGGAGAAAAAATTCCGCGCGTTCCGCGCGATTATAGACTTCGGAAAAGGACGCCGCAGGACGCGATGAGGACCGAAGGATCTTCTCTCCGGCACGACCCGGTGTCAATGTCGAAGGCCCGTCGCATCTTCGCCGCGCATCCGTTCGCGGCGTTCGTCGCGACCGGTTTCGGCGCCGGCCTCTCGCCGGTCATGCCGGGAACGGCCGGCTCCGTCGTCGGCCTCGTCCTCGCCTGGCTCGCGGCCCGCGCGCTCGCTCCACACACCGGGAGTGTCGGCGTGGCGGTCGGACTTTTGACGTCCGGGGTCGTCGCGGGCCTCGTCGGCGTGGCCGCCTCCGGGCCCGTGTGCCGGGCCCTCGGCGAAGAGGACCCGGGTTGCGTCACGATCG
The DNA here is from genome assembly GCA_035500755.1 of Thermoanaerobaculia bacterium. GTDB lineage: Bacteria > Acidobacteriota > Thermoanaerobaculia > UBA5066 > Gp7-AA6 > DAHUXD01. The sequence continues at coordinate 2,520 of DATJXB010000140.1, forward strand.
ACGAGGTGGCGGGCCAGTTCGTCTCGTGCGCCGCGATTCCGCTGCTCGGCGCACCGCGGTCGAGCCTCCACGAAGCCGCCGTGTGGGCGGCCTCCTTCGTCCTTTTCCGGTTCTTCGACATCGTCAAGCCCGGCCCGATCGGGCCGCTCCAGGACCTGCCGGGGGGCTGGGGCGTCGTCGCCGACGACGTCGCCGGAGGCGTCGCGGCGGCCGCGGTCCTCCTCGGCGGGGGCTGGCTCGCGTCACGGCTCGGATGGATGTAGCGCTCTTCCCGGAAGAGGGTTCGCTCGAGCCCGAGGCGCCGCTTTCGCGCCTGACGACCTGGCGCATCGGCGGCCCCGCCCGGTACCTCGGCCGCGTTCGGACCGAGGCCGCGCTTTCGCGGCTGCTGCGGGCGGCCGCGGCAGAGGGGCTCCCCACGGCGCTCCTCGGCATGGGCTCGAACGTGCTGGTCGCCGACGCCGGCTTCCCGGGCCTGGTGCTCCGCCTCGAGGGCGACTTCCTCGTCGTGCGCGTCGAGGGCGAGCGGATCCGCGCGGGCGGCGGCGCGGCGCTCGGCGGCGTCTGCGCGGCGGCGGCCCGCGCGGGCCTCTCCGGCATCGAGGCGATCTCGGGGATCCCGTCGTCGATCGGCGGCGCGGTGCGGATCAACGCGGGCGCCTACGGCGGCGAGCTCTTCGACGTGCTCGAGGAGGTGAGCCTGGTCGCGCCGGACGGGAAGGCCCGCCGCGTGCCGGCCGCCGAAGTCGCGCACGGCTATCGGTGGACCGCTCTCATCGCCTCGCGGGAGATCGTGACCGAGGCGCTGTTGCGCCTGTCGCCGGCGCCGAAGGAGCGCATCGCGGAGAAGACGCGCGCCGTCGCCGACAAGCGGCGCGGCGCGCTCCCGTCCGAGCCCAACGCCGGCAGCGTCTTCAAGAACCCGGAAGGGGACTACGCGGGCCGGCTGATCGAGGCGTGCGGCTTGAAGGGCGAGCGCCGCGGCGAAGCGCTGATCTCGCCGCGGCACGCCAATGTGATCGTGAACACCGGCGCCGCCCGGGCCGCGGACGTCCTCGAGCTGATGCGCCTGATGAGAGACGCCGTCCGCGCGAAATTCGGGGTTACCCTGATGCCCGAAGTGGAATTCATGGGATTGAAGTGGGAGTGACGCGCTCTCGGCAACCCCCTCGCCCCCCGAAGGGCGGAGAGGGTCGGGGTGAGGGGGAAGGGCCGTGAGGATCCTCCTCCTCGCCGGGGGCGGCGGCACGCGCCTGTGGCCTCTCTCGACCGAGAGCCGGCCCAAGCAGTTTCTCGCGCTCCTGTCGGAGAAGAGCCTGCTCCGCGAAACCTACGAACGCGTCGCAGCCCTCTCGCCCGAGATTTACGTCGCCACCGGGGCCCGCTACGAGGCGCTCGTTCGCGCCGAGCTGCCCGAAGTCCCGGAGGGGCGCGTCCTGACCGAGCCGGTGCGCCGCAACTCCGGGCCGGCCCTTCTCGCGGCGGCCGCGCGGTTTGCGCGCGACGGGGACGCGGTCACGGCGGCGATCCCGTCCGACCAGACGGTCCGCGACGGCGAGGCGTTCCGCCGCGCGGTGGCCGAGGCGGCGGCGCTGGCCGACACGGCGAGCGTCGTCATCCTCGCGGTGCCTCCGACGCGCGGCGAGCCCGACTTCGGCTACGTCGAGCATCGCTCCGGGCGCGTCACGGGCTTCGTCGAGAAGCCGAAGCCGGAGAAGGCGCGCGAGCTGGCCGCATCGGGCACGCACGCCTGGAACGCCGGCATCTTCGTCTTTCGCCCGTCGCGCCTGCTCGCCGAGGCCGCGCGTGTGGCGGGCCCGCTCGTCGAGGGTGTCTCCCGGTTCGTCGCGAGCGGCAAGGCTTCGGACTACGAGGCGCTGCCCGACATCTCGATCGACTTCGCCGTCATGGAGAAAATCGGCAACGTCGGCGTCGTGCCGCTCGAAGCCGGGTGGAGCGACGTCGGGACCTGGCGCTCGGTCCGCGAGCTGCGCGGGGCTTCGGACACCGAGGGCAACCTGGTTCTCGCGACGGTGCCGGTGCTCGCGCCGGGCCTGCGCGATGCGGCGGTCGTCGTCGGCGAGGCGGGCGTTCTCGTGATGCCGTTCTCGCGCGAAGGGGAGCTCAAGGCGGCGGTCGACGACCTGAGGCGACGGGGAACGGGCGCCGTCCGTAAGGAGCATGGACCCGCATGAGCGAATCCGCCGCCGCGCTGTCGAAGCTCCGCGCCAACGTGGCCCTGGCCTATCGCGGCGAGGCGCGCGCGGTCGACCTGGTGCTGGCGGCCCTGCTCTCGCGCGGGCACGTCCTGATCGAGGACGTCCCGGGCGTCGGCAAGACGACGCTCGCGCGCTCGCTCGGCCGGAGCCTGTCGCTCGACTTCCGCCGGATCCAGTTCACCAGCGACACGCTGCCGGCCGACGTGCTGGGGATCTCCGTCTTCCACGCGCCGACCGAGCGCTTCGAGTTCCACCCGGGGCCGATCTTCGCCAACATCGTGCTCGGCGATGAGATCAACCGGGCCTCACCCAAGACGCAGTCGGCGCTGCTCGAGGCCATGAACGAGGGCGCGGTCACGGTCGAGTCGGAGCGGCGCGCGCTGCCGCAGCCGTTCATGGTCGTCGCCACGCAGAACCCCGTCGAGTACCTCGGCACGTACCCGCTGCCGGAGTCCCAGATGGACCGGTTTCTGCTGCGGCTGACGCTCGGGTATCCGACGGCCGACGAGGAGAAGATGCTCCTGCGCCGCGGCGGCACCGAGCGCGTCCTCGCGGCGATCCCGCCCGTGCTCGGGCCGGAGCAAGTCCTCGCGCTGCAGGACGAGACCGAAAAGGTCGCGGTTTCGGATCGCCTCCTCGAGTACCTGCACGCGCTCGTCCGCGCGACGCGCGAGAACACGGAGCTGCGCCTGCCCGTCTCGACGCGCGGCGCCCAGGCCCTCTACCGCGCCGTGCAGGCCCATGCCTTCCTGCAGGGCCGCGCCTATGCCACGCCCGACGACGCGCAGCGCGTGGCCGAGCCCGTGCTCGCCCACCGCATCCTCTCGATATCCTCCGACGGCTTCGGCGCGGGTGGCCGCGAGCGGGAGATCGTCCGGAAAATCCTCGCGCAGGTGCCGGTCCCGGTCTGACGCCATGACCCGCCTGATCCCGGACTGGGAGATCCGCGTCACCAACTTCGGGCTGGGCTACATCCTGATGTGCCTGGTCGTGGCGATCGCGGCGCTCAACACGGGCAACAACGGCCTCTACCTGGTCCTCGCGGCCATGCTGGCGGCGATGGTCGTTTCGGGATTCCTGTCGCGCCGCAACGTCCGCGCCGTGCACTGCGAGATCGAGGCCGCCGGCGAGGTCGTCGCGACCCGGCCGGCGTGGCTGCGCGTGCGCCTCGAGAACCGGCTGAAGACGGCCACGGCCCAGGCACTCTTCTTCCTGCACGAATCGCTGCCGGGGCCGTTGTGGGTCGATCCGCTCGGTCCGGGGGAGTCGCGCGAGATCGTGGTCGAGGGCGTGTTCCCGCGGCGGGGCGTGTTCCGCGAAGCCGACGCGGGCCTGCTCTCGCGGTTTCCGATGGGCCTCTTCCGCAAGTACCGCCGCGCCCGCCTCGCGCGCGAGATCGTCGTCTATCCACAGCCGGAAACGGTGGCCGTGCCGGAGCTGCCGCCCGAGGACGCCCGGGCGGGGCGGCCCCATCCGCGGACCCGCGGCGGCGGCTCGGACATCCGGACGCTGCGCGACTTCGCGCCGGGCGACGACCCGCGCGACCTCCACTGGAAGCAGTCCGCCCGGATGCGGCGCTGGATCGTCCGCGAGCGCGAGGCCGAGCGTGATCGGGTGCTCTTTCTCGCGATCGACAATGGCCTGGCCGACGTCCGCGATCCTGCCGCGCTCGAGACGTTCGAGCGGACCGTCGCGCGCGCAGCCGGCGCGGCGCTGCTGCTGCTCTCGCGGGGCGGGGAGGTCGGATTTCACGCCCGCGGCGTGAAGGTCCCGGCGCGCGGGGGGCGGAGCCAGCGCGTCCACATTCTCGACGCGCTCGCGCGGCTCGAGGCGATTCCCGCCGCGGGCGCGCCCGACTTTCCGCCGATGCGCCGCGGCGACCTGCGATGGCTCGTTTCCTGAGCGGCGCGCGGCCGATGCCGCCCGGGCTCTCGCGGGCCTACCTCCTCGTGCTCGCGCCGGCGGCCTTTCTCGCGCCGCTGCCGCTC
>DATJXB010000141.1:0-39848 GCA_035500755.1 Thermoanaerobaculia bacterium
CTCACCGACGGATACGCTCCCGTCGAGGCCCTCCAGCACTTCTGAGGGACGGGGGCCGCGCGCCCCTACGGCTTCGGGAGGAACGACTTCATGAGCTCGATGGGGAGCGGAAACACGATCGTCGAATTCTTCTCATTGGCGATCTCCGTCAGCGTCTGCAGGTAGCGCAGCTGCAGCGTCGCCGGTTGGCGCGAGATGATCTCGGCGGCCTCGGACAGACGCGTCGACGCCTCGAATTCGCCCTCGGCGTGGATGATCTTGGCCCGCTTCTCGCGCTCCGCTTCGGCCTGCCGCGCCATGGCGCGCTGCATCTCCGGCGGCAGGTCGACCTGCTTGACCTCCACGAGCGAGACCTTGATGCCCCACGGCTGGGTGTGCTCGTCGATGATTTTCTGGAGATCCAGATTCAGCTTCTCGCGCTCGGACAGCAGCTCGTCGAGCAGGGCCTGGCCGAGGACGCTCCGCAGCGTCGTCTGGGCGAGCTGCGACGTCGCGTAGAGGTAGTTCTCGACCTGCACGACCGCCTTCTCCGGCTCGACCACGCGGAAATAGACGACGGCGTTGACCTTCACCGAGACGTTGTCGCGCGTGATGATGTCCTGCGCCGGCACGTCGTGGACCACCGTGCGCAGCGAGATTCGCACCATCCGCTCGAACGGCCAGAAGATCAGGACCAGCCCCGGACCCTTCGGGCGTTTGCCGAGACGGCCGAGCCAGAAGGTGACGGCCCGCTCGTACTCGTTCAGGACGTTGATCCACTTGAAGAGAAACAGCAGCCCGACGAAGAGGGCGAGGACCAGGCCCGGCACCGAGACGATCTGATTCATGAGCTCCTCCGTTCCACTTCGAGGACGCGCCCGGTCGCCCGCACGACGCGGACCGTATCGCCCGGAGCGAGTCCCTCGGGCCCCTGGGCGTCCCAGTATTCTCCGAGAACGTGCACGCGGCCGCTGCCCGTCGCGCCGAATCCGTCGGCGACACGCCCGCTCTCACCCACCATCGCGTGCAGGCCCGTGCGCGCGGGCAGTCGGCGCAGCCTCGCCGTCTTCCACGCGAGCAGCCCCACGATGCCGAGCGTGCCGGCGAGCGACGGCAAGACGACGCCGAGGTCCACGCGATAGCCGCCGTCTCCGCGGCCGCCGGAGAAGAGCAGGAGCGATCCGGCGAGCAGCGCCAGCGCCCCGCCGACGGCCAGGATGCCGTGGCTGACGACCTTGACTTCGGCGACGAACAGGCCGATGCCGAGCAGGATGAGGGCGAGGCCCGCGAGGTTGACCGGCAACACGGAGAAAGCGTACAGCGCGAGCAGCAGCGCGATCGCCCCGGCCACGCCGGGAAGCACGGCGCCCGGCGTCGAGAGCTCGAAATAGAGCCCCACGAGCCCGACCAGGAAGAGCACGTACGCCACGTTCGGGTCGGAGACGACGCCGAGGGCCCGCTCCACCTGCCCCATCGGGCGCGCCTCGACGCGGGCCCCCTTGAGAGCGAGCGTCGCCTCTCCCCCGGCGACCCTCCCGACATGGCGCCCGTCGAGCTGGGCCACGAGGTCCGGCACGTCGCGGGCGATCACCTCGATGAGACCGCCATCCTTCGCCTCGGTCTCGGTGTAGGACACGCTCCTGGCGACTGCCGCCTCCGCCTTGTCGGCGTTGCGGTTGCGCTGGTGCGCGAGCGTCCGGATGAACGCCCGGGCGTCCTGTTCGGCCTTCTCGTTCAGGTTCTTCGGCAGGTCCTGCCCTTCGCCGCCCACCGGATGCGCCGCGCCCGTGTTCGTGCCGGGCGCCATCGCCGCCACGTCGCCCGACAGCAGCACGAAGAACCCCGCCGACGCCGCCTGCGCGCCCGAGGGCGCGACGAAGGTCGCCACGGGGACCTTCGATCGGAGAATCGCCGAGCTCATGGCGCGTGTCGAGCTGAGCAATCCGCCCGGCGTCGAGAGTGTCACGACCACGAGCGCGGCCCCGTCCCGCTCCGCTCCGGCGAGCACCCTTTCGAGATAGCTCGCGGACGCGGGATGGATGACCGTGTCGAGCCGCGCCTCCACGACCAACGGCGCGCGCTCGGCAGCCGTCGCGGTCGCGGCAACGAGTGCCGCCAGGAGCAGCGCCCGCCTGTGCATCGGAGGCGCGAGTCTACCGCAACCCGCCGCGAGTCGCCGCGGGCGCCCGGATGTTATAAATGCCTGTGCGTTTGCGCCCAACCGAGGCCATCCACTGCGCCGCCCTGGCGTCGCTGACCGCCCTCACCCTGCTGCTCTGGCGGCGGCTGGAGGACCCGGTCGCGATGCTCCTTGGCTACGCCGGCCTTGCCCTGATCGTTCTCGTCGCGATCAAACTCGCTCCCCGGGAAGACAGCCTCCCCGCGCCGCTGACTTTCTTCGTGGACTTCTACCCGGCGGCCTTCCTGCCGCTGCTCTTCAACACGCTCGAGCCCCTGATTCAGGCGCTCCGCGGCGGCGGCCGCGACGCGTGGCTGATCGCCGCGGACCGGTTCCTGTTCGGCGTGGACGTGACGGTCTGGGCGCAGCGCCTCGTCCGGCCCTGGTTGAACGACCTCTTCTACGGGTTCTACTCGACCTACTACTTCATCTCGCTGACGCTCGGCCTGGTCCTCTGGCTGCGCAACCGCGCGGATGCCCGGCGCTTCGTCTTCACGCTGATGGTCGTCTACTACGTGTCGTGGACCGGTTACTTCATCATTCCCGCGCTCGGGCCCCGCTTCGTGCAGGCCGCGGAGTACACCGTTTCGCTCACGACGACGCCCATCGCGCGCACGATCAACGACACGATCAACAACATGGAGAAGACGAAGTTCGACGTCTTCCCCTCGGGCCACACGATGATCTCCGTGGCGGTCCTGCTCGTGGCGTGGCGACGGGCCCGCGACGTGTTCTGGGTGCTGCTGCCGATCGCGACCGGCCTGGTGATTTCGACCGTGTACTGCCGCTTCCACTACGTGATCGACGTGATCGCCGGCACGACGCTGGCGTTCGTCACCGTTCCCGTCGGCGACGGCGTCTACGACCGCCTCGTCGGCGCCGTCACCGCCGCGCGGGCGATCCCGCAGCGCGGCGCGGCCCGCGCCTACAACGCCTTTTCGTAGATCCGGTAGGTCTTGTAGAGGCGGCCGCCCCAGAGGCGGACCGCGGCGATCACGAGCTCGTTGTCCTCGAGCAGCCACGAGACCTCGGCGCCGGTGTACCCCTTCGACAGCAGGAACCGCAGCGAGTCCGCCATCATGATCGACTGGATCCCGCTCTGCCGGTACGGGAGCTTGATGCCGAGCGTGAGCACGCGGACGGTCTTGATCTTCTTGACGCCGAGAAGGAACTTGAGCCAACCGAAAGGCAGCAGCCGTCCCTTCAGGGGCTTCATCGCCGTGTTGAAGTCGGGCAGCATCAGCATGAACGCGATGGGGTCGAGCGTCCCGTCCGGCTTGCGCACTTCGCCGAGCCACAGCAGCTCCGGGACGAGGAGCGGCTTCATCCGGGCCGCCATGAAGTCCATCTCCTCGGGGGTCATGGGCACGAAGCCCCAGTTCTTCTCCCACGCCTCGTTGTAGACCTCCCGGATCTTCATCAGATCTTTCGTGAGGCTCTTCTTCGTGACGTTCCGCACGACGATGTCCGTCGCGTGCTTCCGGAAGCGGTCGGCCACGCGCGAGAGCCGTGCGAGCGGCTTCTCCTCGAGCGGGAACCAGTACGCCAGCAGGTCCTTCGCCTTCCGGAAGCCCTGCCCTTCGAGGAGCTTCGAGTAGTACGTCGGGTTGTACGTCATCATCAAGACGGGCGACGAGTCGAAGCCGTCGACGAGAAGGCCCGCCTCGTCGTTCAACGTCGGGTTCGTCGGGCCGCGGAGCACCGTCATCTTGCGCTCGCGCCCCCAGAGCGCCGCCGCGTCGAGCAGGGCCTTCGCGATCTCGGGGTCGTCGTCGGCTTCGAAGTACCCGAAGAAGGCCGCCTTTTCGCCGTGGAACTCGTTGTGGTTGCGGTCGAGGATCGCCGCGATCCGGCCGACGTCCTCGCCGCCGCGTCGAGCCACGAAGAGCTGGATCTCGCCGTGACGGAAGAACGGGTTCTCGTCGCGGAACACTTTGGCCAGGTCGTCGCGCAGGGGCGCGACCCAGTGAGGATCGGACGCGTAGATCCGGTCGGCGACGTCGAAGAAGCGGGAGAGGTCGGCCTTCTCTCGGCCGATCCTCTCGATGGACGGCGCGGTCAAGGCGAAACGAGCCCCGCCGGCCTCAGACCCCGACCGCGCGGACGAGGCCGACTTCGCGGCCGACCTTTTCGAAGGCGTCGAGCGCCCGCGCGAGGTGAGCGCGCGTGTGCGTCGCCATCAGCGAGGTCCGGATCAGCGCCCGGCCCGGCGGGGTCGCCGGCGAGAGGACGCAGTTGACGAAGACGCCCTCCTGCTCGAGCAGGTGCACCATCTTGAGCGCGGTGAGGTCCTCGCCGACGACGACCGGGACGACCGGGCTGTTGGATTCGCCGGTGTCGAACCCGAGCGACCGCAGCCCTTCGCCGAAGAACCGCGTGTTCTCCCACAGCCGCTGGCGCCGTTCCGGCTCGCGGTCCATGATCTCCACGGTCGCGAGGGCCGCCGCCGCGGAAGCCGGGGGCGGCGCGGCCGAGAAGATCAGCGTCCGGGCGCGATGCTTGATGTAGTCGATGACGGTCGCGTTGCCGGTGATGAAACCGCCGACCGAGGCCATCGACTTCGAAAACGTCCCCATGATCAGGTCCACGTCGTGCTCGAGGCCGAAATGCTCGGCGGTGCCGCGGCCCGTCGGCCCGAGGACGCCGATGCCGTGCGCGTCGTCGACCATCACGCCCGCCGCGAACTCGCGCGCGACGCCGACGATCTCGGGAAGCGGCGCGATGTCGCCCTCCATCGAGAAGACGCCGTCGACGACGACGAGCCTGCCGCGCGACTCGTGGTCGTTCTTCATCTGCCGGCGCAGGTCGGCCGGGTCGTTGTGCTTGAACTTGCGGACGTCGCCGAAAGAGAGACGCGCGCCGTCGATGATGCAGGCGTGGTCCTGCTTGTCGAGGTAGACCGTGTCGCCTTTGCCCACGAGGCACGAGATCGCGCCGAGGTTGACCTGGAAGCCGGTCGAGAACGTGACCGCCGCTTCCTGGCGCATGAACTCGGCGAGGCGGTTCTCGAGCTGCACATGCAGATCGAGCGTTCCGTTCAGGAACCGGCTTCCGGCGCACCCGGATCCATATTTCCGGACCGCCTCGATCGCCGCCTCCTTGACCCGCGGATCGTTGGTCAGGCCGAGGTAGTTGTTCGACCCGAGCATCACCATGCGGCGGCCGCCGCTGACGACCTCGGGATCCTGCGCGGACTCGATCACCCGGAAAAACGAGTAGAACCCCGTCTGGCGCACGCGCGCGGGGTCCTCGTAGCGATAGCATTTCTCGAAGAACGGCGCGGCGCCGGCCGCTTCCGCCCTGATCGCCCGGGCGAGCTTTGTCATCGTCCCCCCACCTGTCATTGCCGGGTCGGCGGCCGCGATCTTAGCAAATTTTACAATGCCGTGCCGGGCAACCATCCGGCCGCCCGGTACCAGGCCCAGGCGGCCTTCAGGCCCTCCTCCAGGGGTCGCCCCGGGGGCAGGCCCAGGGCCTGGGCCAGCGGCCTTCCGTCGCAGAGCCAGTCCCCCGCGAGGATCTCCCGGGCCTTGTCCGCGTTGAAGGGGCGCGATCGGCCCGTCGCCCGCTCGACGGCCGTCTCGGCGAGCCCGAGGAGCCGAACGGCGGCGTCGGGAACGGGAAGGAGCCGATACCGGCGTCCTGCCGTGTCGCCGATCATCCGGGCGAGCGCTCCGAGGCTCACGGGATCCGGGTCGCAGAGAAACGACCGCCGGCCGGTGAGGTCCGGGCGCGACGCCGCCCGCGCCAGCGCCAGGGCCGCGCGCTCGGCACCGATGATCTGAACTCGCGTCTTCCCCGCCGGCACGGGGATCCAGCCGCGCGCCGCCATCTGGAAGTACTGCAGGAGACCGCGGTCGCCGGGACCGTAGACGACGCCCGGGCGCACGATGTGCCACGGACCCTTCCACACGCGCTCGACGGCCTCCTCCCCTTCGCGCTTCGAGAGCCCGTACCAGGAGATCGGACGCGGCGCGTCGGCCTCGGACACGGGCCGTCCGCCGACGGCGGGGCCCGCCGCCGACTGGCTCGACACGTGGACGAAGGTGGCCCGCGGCGCGGCGTGCGCCGCCGTCTCGAGCAGCCCCTCCGTGCCGCGGGCGTTGACCTCGCGATAGTCCTCGAGCGAGCGCGCCTTGATCAGCCCGGCCACGTGCACGATCGCGTCGACGCCCGCGAGCGCTGCCTCCGGCAGGCGCCCCGGCGCGAGCTCTCCCGCGACGACGTCGACGTCGAGCCCATCGAGCAGACCGCTCTTCGCGCGCTCCGGACGTCGCGCCAGCAACCGCACCTTCCAGCCCTCGCCGACGAGCGCGCGGGCGACGTGGCCGCCGAGAAATCCGGTACCGCCGGTCACAAACGCGACGCGCATGGCACTGCGGATTCTATTGACTCGCCCGGGATCCGAGGAGAGGATGGCGCGACTTTCATGGAACATTCCGCAGGGTTCCGCGTCTGGCGGATCGGAGGCCGTGTGATCCGATCCGCCGCGTTCGTGCTCTTCACCGCCGCGCCGCTCGTCGCGGCGGCGCCGGCCGCGCCGCCGGTCGTCGAATATCGGATCTCCGTGTCCCTCGACCCGAAGGAGAAGATGCTCGACGGCACCGAGCATCTCGTCTGGCGCAACCCGTCGGGCGACACGGTGTCGGAGTTGCGCTTCCACCTGTACTTGAACGCCTTCAAGAACAACCGCACCACCTTCATGCGCGAGTCGGGCGGACAGCTGCGCGGCGACGAGGCCGGCAAGAAGCCCGACGACTGGGGCTGGATCGACGTGACGTCGATGAAGATCGCGGGGGGCGCCGACCTGACCGGGGCCGTCCGGTTCATTCAGCCCGACGGCAACGACCCGTCCGACCAGACCGTGATTCGCGTGCCCCTGCCTTCGCCCGTGCCGCCGCACGGCGAGATCGCCCTCGACGTCGCGTTCCACGCGAAGCTCCCGAAGATCTTCGCGCGCACGGGCTTCGTGCGCGACTACTTCCTCGTGGGGCAGTGGTACCCGAAGATCGGCGTCTACGAGCCCGCCGGCGTGCGACACCGGCCGGCCGGCGGCTGGAACTGCCACGCCTTCCACGCCAACTCCGAGTTCTACGCCGACTACGGCAGCTTCGACGTGGCGATGACGGTCCCGTCGCGCTTCGTCGTCGGCGCGACCGGCAAGCGCGTCGCCGAGACGACGCAGGGCGACCGCACGACCTACCGGTACGTCCAGGAGAACGTGCACGACTTCGCTTGGACCGCCGACCCGCGGTTCATCGTGGTCGAGTTTCCGTTCGACCCGGCCAAGGACGTGCCGAAGAACGTCGCGGCGCAGGCGTCGAAGGAGCTCGGCATGTCCGAGGCCGAGATTGCGCTGAAGCCCGTTTCCTGCCGGCTTCTCCTTCAGCCCGGGCACGAGGCCAGCCGCGAGCGCTACATCCGCTCGACGAAGGAGGGCCTCGTTTTCTACGGCCTGTGGTTCGGCGCCTACCCCTACGAGACGCTGACGGTCGTCGATCCGCCCGACGACGGCCGCGGGTCAGGCGGTATGGAATACCCGACGTTCATCACGGGCGGGCTCTTCCTGCCCTCCTGGACCCAGTACTGGCCTTTCTCGAAGATCTACACCGTCGAGACCGTCACGATCCACGAGTTCGGCCACCAGTACTGGTACGGCATGGTGGGCTCGAACGAGTTCGAGGAGTCCTGGCTCGACGAGGGCCTCAACACCGACTCCGAATACCGCACCATGGCGCTCTTCTACGGTCCCCGCGACGTGGCGGTGCTGCCGGGAGGACTCGGTATGGACGAGATCTCGCTGGCGCACGGCGAGTACACGCACGAACCCAACATGGACCCGATACACGCCTGCGCCTGGTGCTACGGCGACGGGGAGAGCTATGGAATCAACTCGTACATGAAGGTCGGCCTCTTCATGGCGCAGTTGCGGCACGACCTCGGTCCCGAGAGCTTCGCGCGCGCCCAGCGCGCGTACTTCCAGGAGTGGTCCTTCCGGCATCCCGACACGAAAGATTTCTTCGACACGTTCGAGCGCGTGACGGGCCGGGACCTGTCGACGTATCGCAAGAACATCGTCGACGGCCGTGCCCAGCTCGACTGGCGGGTCGTCACCGCGCGGAGCGGCGCGGCCGACGCCGACGACGGGGTGTTCGAGAAAGACGGCAAGAAAGCAACCTACGACGACGGCGCCCTCGTCGACGGCGGCACCGGGGCCTCGAGGCACCGCGACGACCCTGGTCGCCCGAAGAACGACGCCACGACGGTCCTCTTCGCGAATACGGGCGACTGGCCGCACGATGCCGTGGCGCGCATGGTCTTCGTCGACGGCACCGTGGTCGAGCGGCGACTGCCCGCAGAAGCGCGCTGGGCCCGCTTCCGGATCTCCTACGGCTCGCGCCTGGCGTGGGCGGCCGTCGACCCGGACCGTGAGAACGCCTGGGACTGGAACCGCCTGAACGACTCGAAGGTGCTTCGCACCGGCAAGGGTCCGGCGAGCACGCTCGGCACCCGCGCCTTCGCGAAGTACTCCGCGTTCGTGGCCTACCTCGACGCGCTGTGGACGCAGGTCCTCTGGGCACTCGCATGACGCCCGCGCGATCCCCGGTCGCCGCCGGCTTCGCCGGGCTCCGGCACGGCAAGCTGATCCTCTTGCTCGCCCTCACGACGGCGCTCCTCGGCTTCGTGGCCGCGGCCCCGCTCGTGCCGACCTTTCACCAGACCATGGCGAGGACGCTCGCCGGAGACCACTTCCTGCGCAACCACCCGACCTTCGCTCCCGCGGACTTCCTCGACCTTCTGCGCGAGAACGGATCGGCGATCGAAGGCGCCCGGCACACGGCCGGCGTCATGGGCCTCGTGGGAGTCGTCCTCCAGATCTTTTTCGCCGGCGGCATCGTCGTCGTCGTCGGACGCGGACCCTTCGGGTTCGGCGAGTTCTTTGGACCGGCGCGCCGGAACTTTTGGCACAACGTGAAGTGCTTCTTCCTCTTCGCGGTGGCGGCAGGGTCCACGCTCGGGGCCTGGCTCGGCGGCGGCGGCTTCCTGCGCGACAAGCTCGTCGAAGACGCCCCGCCCAACGCTGCCGTCCGCAGCGTGACGGGCTGGCTCATCGCCCTCGGCGCCCTCGCGCTCTGGGCCGTCCTGTCGCTCCTGTACGATTTCGCCCGCGCCGCACGGCGGTACTCGCCGGCGATCGGGGCATGGCGTTCGATTCGATTCGCCGGGCGCGCGCTGTCCGGATCCTGGAGCGCGGCGCTACGGCTCTGGCTTTTCTGGTTGGTCCTCGGGGCTGCCGCGCTGCTCGCGGGCTTCTCGGTCACCTGGGGCCTGAAGGCGGTTTCGAGGCCGGCCATCGCGCTTCTGATCGCTCTTCAGTTCGGTGTCCTATGGCTGCGCTCGGCCATCCGCGTCGCCGCGTGGGGCTCCTACCTGGCGTTCCTCGAACCGCGCGCCCGGCGGGCCCTCGCCGAAGCCGCGCCGGCGCCGTCGACGGGCCTTCCGTCTGCGGACGCCGCGCCCCCGGCCTACTCGTCGATCTGAGTCAGCGCGCCGCGGCCCAGGCGGCGAACCGCCGCACGCCCTCGGCGAGCCGCGCCTCGTCCGTCGCGAAGGAGAAGCGGACGCAGCGGTCGTCGCCGAACGCGTCTCCCGGCACCGCGGCCACGTGCGCCTCCGCGAGAAGCCGGTCGCAGAACGCCGCCGATCCGCTCACGCCCTTGCGCCCGGCGAGACCCGAGACGTCGGCGAAAACGTAGAACGCGCCCTCGGGATTCGGGCAGCGCACGCCGGCGACCGCGCCGATACCGTCGACCATCAGCCGCCGGCGCTCGGTGTAGCGGGCGAGCATCGCCGCGACGGCGGCCGAGGTCCCCGCGAGATCGGTCAGCGCCTCGAGGGCCGCGGCCTGCGAGATCGACGACGCGTTGGAGGTCGTGTGGCTCTGGTAGGCCGCGATCGCCGCGACGAGCTCCGCCGGACCGACGGCCCAGCCGAGACGCCATCCCGTCATCGCCCAGGTCTTCGACGCGGCCCCGGTGACGACGATGCGGTCGTACTGACGCCGCAGCGCCGCCGCCGACGCGTGCCGGCGCCCGTCGTAGAGGAAGCGGTCATAGGTCTCGTCGTAGACGAGCCAGGCGCCTCGGGCGGCGCACCAGTCCGCGATGCGCGTGAGCTCGTCCGGGGTGACGACCGCGCCGGTCGGGTTGTTCGGCGAGTTCAGGATGACGCCGCGAACGCCGTCGGGCGCCGAGGTCTCGAGCGCGCGCGCCGTCGGATGCCAGCCTTCGTCGAGAGCGGTCGGCACGAACGCCGGCACGGCTCCCGTCAGCCGGACCATCTCCGGGAACGACACCCAGTACGGGGAGAACAGGGCGACCGTGTCGCCCTCGTCGAAGATCGCCTGGCACACGTTGAAGACGGCCTGCTTGGCGCCGGCCGTCACGATGACGTTCTCTCGCGTCACGGCGGCGCCCTGCTCGCGGACGTACTTGGCCGCGATCGCGTCCCGCAAGCGCGTCTCGCCGGCCACGTCCGTGTACTTCGTCTGGCCCGCCGCGATCGCCCGGGCGCCCGCGCGTCCAACGAAGTCCGGTGTGGCGAAGTCGGGCTCTCCGATCGACAGGTCCACGACGTCGACGCCGGTCGCGGCCAGGGCCTTCGCCTTCTTTCCCGCGGCCGTCGTGGACGAGGGCGCCAGCGCCGCGATCCGCCGCGACAGCTTCCAGCCGCTCATCGCCGCCCCTTCCAGGAACGGGCGAGCGCGGAAAACGCCACGATCCGCTTCTTTCCCGCCGCGACCAGGCCGAGCTCCACGACGATCCAGGCGCCGTAGACCCAGACCATGTCGTGGCGCAGCGACGGCACCGCGAACTGCACCACCCAGAGCACGAAGAGTCCCGCCGCCTCGTACGCCTCGAAGCTCATCGAGGCGAGGAAGACCCATCCGAGAAACGCCTGGAGGATCGTCAGGAGGATCTCGAGCCGCTGGAACTCGTCGAACGGGAGGGCCGACGTGTCGCCGTGGCTGACGCAGTAGATGATGGCGAGGAGACCCGACAGGACGCCCCACTGGTTGATGTTCGAGGAGACCATGTTCAGCAGTGCCACGGGGGCCCGCGTGACCCGCCGGGCCCAGACGAACGCCGAGGTCTTCTCCGGAAACTCGGAAACGAACGGGGCGACCCATTGGATGAAGACGAACTGCGAGATGCCGAGGCTCGCCGCGAGCGACATCATGGACGCGAGGAAGGGTTCGGCCACGAAGAAGATGATGGCGCCGCCCGCGAGGAAGAGCCCGCCGACCGCCGCCCAGCGCTTGCCGCCCGAGAACGAGAGCGCCCACCGCGACACCGCGGGGATCTCCTCGTGCTCCTCAACGGTTTCCTCCCGCGGTGGCAGGCGAAGGAGCACGGCGAGGTAGACGATGTAGGTCCCGATCAGGAACGCGGAGTCGACGAGCGAGAGATTGCCCTTCGCCCAGACGACGACGAAATAAGCGAGCGGCGGCAGGAGGCCCACGACCTCGACGGCATGGTCGTCGCCGAGCACGATCCGCCCGAGCCGCTTGCCGCGCCGCCGCGAGGACCAGGCGGCGACGCCGTAGATCATCGGCCAGCCGAACCCGGTCAGGAGGCGCAGGCTCCCCGTGAAGTTGGCGATCGCCAGGTGGACCATGTCCGGATTCTTTCCGGCCTTCCATGCGATCACCGCCTCCACGGCGAACTCCGGCAGCGTCTGGATCAGGGCGAGCAGCGCCAGGGCGAGACCCTGCGACATCAGGAACTCGGCGGCCTCGGCGCCCCAGGCGACGACGAACGCCGAGCCGATCATGGCCGGGAACGTCCAGAGCGCGGAAGTCGGCGAGCCCTCCGCGATCTGCTCCGCGGCCGTCGCGAGCACGCCCGCGTCGCGGAGCGATCTCATGGCGCGCGGTTATAGCATGGAGCGCGTGCCCGCGATCGAATCGCCCGGCAACCCCCTGGTCCGCGAGATCGCGCGCGGCCTCGAGGAACGGACGCTGCTGCTGCTCGAGGGCGAGAAGACGATCCTCGACGCCGTCTCCGCCGGTCTGACGCTCGAGCACGTGCTCCACGACGCGTCGATCAGGCCCGGCCGGCTGGCGGCGCTGACGTCTCTCCACCCGCGCCTGGTCTCGCGGGCGGTCCTCGAGCGCCTCGCCGACGCCCGCACGCCCCAGCACCTGCTCGCGGTCGCCCGGCGGCGCGACGTTCCGGTCGCCGAAATTCTCGGGCGCCCGGGTCCCGTCGTCTTCGTGTTCGGCATCCAGGACCCGGGCAACCTCGGCGCGATCGTGCGCGTCTGCGAAGCGGCCGGCGGCGCCGGCGTCCTCGGCGCACCGGGCAGCGCCGACTTCTTCCATCCGCGCGCGGTGCGGGCGAGCGCCGGCAGCGTCCTTCGGATTCCCGTCTCGGGGAAAGTCTCCTTCGAGCCGTTCGCCGCGGACGCGAAGGCGAACGGACGGCCGATCTGCGGCGCGGTCTCCCGGGACGGCGAGAACGCCCTCGCGGCGCCGCTCGACCCGCGCTCCGTGCTCGTCGTCGGCGCCGAGGGCGGCGGGCTTCCCGCCGGCGCCTACCGTTATCTCGACCGCCGGCTCACGATCCCGATGGCGGCCCCGGTCGACTCCCTGAACGCCGCGGTGGCCACGGCGCTGCTCCTCTACTCCCCTTCCCTGCGCTCGCCTTCGGAGGCCTGAGCCCACCGCGCTCCCGGCGCGGCGCGACGACCTTCTTCTGCCGGTTGCCGGTTCCCTTCATTCCGAGAAGACCTCCGCCCGGAATGCCCAGACCCGCGCCTCCGGCCGCTTCCAGGCCTCCGGCGGGAGGCCCGCCTTGCGCGACACCTCGCCGAGAAACGCCTCCCGGTCGAAACCCCACTCCGTGGCCACCTGAGGCAACAGCAGCCCCCGCCGGCCGCCCACTTCGAGAATCAGGCCGTCGCGGCCGATCTCGATCTCGTCGGGGTCCGAAACGGGCCGCGGCGCCGTCAGGACCGAGATCTCGAGGACGCACTCGGACAGCTCCGCCGGCGCGAGGGGCTCGAAGCGCGGGTCCTCGAACGCGGCGCGCAGGGCGTACTCGGGGACGACGCGCGTCAAGTCCCCGGTCGGCGCGAGCGTGCCGATGCAGCCGCGCAGCCGGCCGGCGCGGTGCAGGGTGACGAAGAGTCCCCTGGGCTCGCCGAAGGCCTCCGCCCGATCCGACGCGAGGCGGGGTGGCGCATCGCCGCGAAAATGCGCCTCGAGCGTTCCGCGCGCCAGCGCGAGCAGATCCGCCCGCGCCCCCGCCGAGAGCGGCGCGTCGTCGGTCACGAGGCCCCTCCGGCCAACGCGGCCCGGCGCGCGGAAAGGGCCGCGAGAAAATCCGTGATCGCTTCCGCCACGGCGTCGAGCGCGCCCTCGAAGAAATGGTCGGCGCCCGGGACGACCACCAGGGTGCCCGCGCCGCCGACGAAACGCGCGAGCTCGTCCGGCGGACCGAAGGTGTCGCGCTCGCCGACCGCGTAGAGGGTCGGCACGGATGGGCGCGGCACGACGCGCCCGGATTCCGTCGCGACCGGCAGTCCGAGCGCAATCGCCGCCGCGACGCGCGCGTCGCCCGCGATCGCCTTCAGGGCGACGGCGGCCCCGAACGAGAAACCGCCGGCGACGAGCGGCACTCCCCCGTCCGCGGCGGCCTCGTCGAGGGCCGCGCGGTAGTCGTCGGTCTCGCCGCGCGCCGCGTCGTAGCGCCCCTCCGACAGACCGACGCCGCGGAAGTTGAAGCGCAGCGTCGCGTAGCCCGAGGCCGTCAGCGCCTGGGCGGCGCGATAGACGACCTTGTTGTGCATCGTGCCGCCGTGGAGCGGATGGGGATGGCCGAAGACCGCGGCGCCGCGCGGCTCGGCCGCCGCGTCCTTCCACAGCCCCTCCAGCACGCCGGCGGGACCCCGAAACTGCACCGACCGCAGCCTGCCCGACACGCCCGGAACCTCCCCGTTGGCGAAACGTCCGTCTCATCGTATCCTTCCGGCCGTCTCGCACGCACGCGTCGCCTCGCAACGACAGGAGACCCCCGATGAAGAAGATCGTCCACGTCGTCGGCACCGGCACGATCGGAGAACCCCTGATCGGCCTCTTCGCCGACTTCGGCAAGCACCTGGGCGTCGACGAGGTGACCTTCCACAAGCGCACGCCGATGATCACCGAGCGCGCCAAGGTCAACCACCTGATCGAGCGCGGCGCGCGCCTGGCCGTCGACCACGACAAGGTCGCCGACTTCGAGGCGCTCGGCCACAAGGTCTCCCACGACGCCCAGGCGGCGCTCGAGCGGGCCACCGTCGTCATCGACTGCACGCCGGCCGGCAACGAGAACAAGAAAGTCTACGAGAAGGTCAGCGGACCCAAGGGGTTCCTCGCCCAGGGCAGCGAGTTCGGCTTCGGAAAGATGTACGCGATGGGCATCAACGACGAGGCCCTGATCCCCGGTCAGGATCGTTTCCTCCAGATCGTGTCCTGCAACACGCACAACATCTCCTGCCTGATCAAGACGCTCGGGACGGACGACGGCGGTAAGCCCATCCTCACCAAGGGCCGCTTCGTCTGCCTGCGCCGCGCCAACGACGTGTCGCAGGACTCGGGCTTCGCCCCCGCGCCCTCGGCGGGCAAGCACGACGACCCCGAGTTCGGCACGCACCACGCGCGCGACGCGTCCGCGCTCCTCGCGACGATCGGGTGGCGACCGCCGATTTTCTCGTCCGCCATGAAGCTGAACACGCAGTACATGCACTCGCTCTGGTTCGACATGGAGGTGTCGCAGCCGACGACGAAGGAGAAGGTCCTCGCGCGCCTGCGCTCGAACAGGCGGATCGCCTTGAGCGAGCGGCGGTCCTCGAACCAGGTGTTCTCCTTCGGCCGCGACCACGGCTACTACGGGCGCATCCTCTCGCAGGCGGTGATCTCGACGCCGACGCTCGCGGTCAAAGGGGAGCGCGAAATCCTCGGCTTCTGCTTCACGCCGCAGGACGGCAACTCGCTCGCCTCCTCGATCAGGGCGGCTCTCTGGCTCATGGACCCCGAGCCCGGCCAGCTCGCCGAGCGGATGGCGCCGCTCGACCGATTCTTCTTTCAGGAGATCTGAGCCGGAGGCGGGTCGCCGCCTGCCCGCGGGGACCCGGTGTGACCGTCAACACGGTGCCCCGTCTCGCTCCCCGCAACTCGCGTCCCTAATTCCGCCGCTCCCGGCTACACTTGTCCCATGGCCTGGTTGACGTGTCCCCACTGCGGCTTCACGCAGATCCCTTCGGCCCGCTGTCTCAAGTGCCACAAGACGCTCGAACGGGCCGCGGGCGGCGCCGACGGAGCGCCGTCCAGGGCGACCGGAGAGAGCTATCGCCAGCTTCTGCGCTCCCTGCCGAGGCCCTTCGTCTGGACTCTGGCCGGTCTCGCGGCGGCGATCATCGTCGCGGTTCTCGTCTTCAGCCGCGGCGGCGCCATCTCCTCGGCCGCGGACGTGCCGGCGCCGGTCGCCACCCCGGAGCCCTGGACGATGGACCTGACCGGCCGGTGGCAGGGCCGCGCCGAGACCACGATCGCCTCCGACCCGCCGCGCCCCGCCCTGCGCGAGGTGTTCATCGAGACCGACCGGTCGGGCACGATCGTCGCCGCCGGAGCCGTCCTCACGGATCCGGGGCACGGCGGCGCCGGCGCCGGTTACCTCACCGTCCCGGACGGCGGGCGGCGCGTCCGCGAGATCGGGCAGGCGCTCGCGGCCGCCCCGCGCGGCGCGGCGGTCGCCCTCGACTTCATTCCGCTGGCGCCGTGGGTGCCGAAACGGGACCGGCTGTGGCGGGCCGTCGAGGGGCAGCGCGCGCGCGCCGAGGACACGAGCTACCTCCTGCTCGAGTCGGTCGAGCCGGAATACCTCATCCAGGCCGGTGTGAATGCCAGCGGATTTCTGTCCTACGTGTTCCTGTCGCCCGAGTACGCGGGCCGACGCGGCGAAGACGCGCTGTCGTACGTCATCCATCCGTCGCCGGACAGCTCGCTCCGAGGGTTCCGCAACCTGCTGTGGGATCTCACCGGGTCCGCGAACTTCGTGTCGCTGCAGGTTCCGGTCACGCTCTCGCAGCCTGCCGGGGCCGCCGATCGGATCGTGTTGAAGCGGGAAGAGTCGGGGCGCCCCGGGGGCGCGGCGGCGGGACCGGCCTCGGCCGCCGCGCATCCCTAGGCACCGGACCTCAGCTGCTCACCACGTACCCGCCGCTCTTGGCGTCCTTCTTCATCGTCAGCAGGCCGTGGCGCTGGGCATCCTCGAGGAGCTCCGAGAACGACTTGTAGCCGTAGTACGACTCGTTGAAGTACGGCTGCTTGCGCTGCATGGTCTGCTTGACCATCGAGCCCCAGATCACGTCGTAGTTCTCGCGCCGCAGCGCCTGCAGGGAGTCGAGCACGAGCCGGAAGACCTCCTGCTTCTTCTTCGGCAGGTTGTCGATCGACGGCAGGGCGTGCGTCTCGCGGACGAGGTCCTCGTAGAAGATGAACTCGTCGCAGTTGGAGATCAGAAGATTCGACGTCGAGTTCTTGACGCCGACGCCGATGACGCTCTTGTCGTTCTCCTTGAGCTTCGAGACGAGCGGCGAAAAGTCCGAGTCGCCCGAGCAGATCACGAAAGTCGTGATGTGTCCCTTCGACGCCACGAGGTCCATGGCGTCCACGACCATCCGGATGTCGGCCGAGTTCTTGGCCGAGTAGTTGCGCTGCGGGATGTCGATGAGCTCGATCGCCGCCTCGTGGAACTCGCGCTTGTACTCGGAGTACCGCGTCCAGTCGGCGTAGGCCTTCTTGAAGACGATCCTCCCCTTCTCGATGAGCCGCTGAAGCACGAGGTGGATGTCGAACTTCTTGTACTGCGCGTCGCGCACACCGAGCGCGATGTTCTCGAAGTCGATGAAGAGGGAGAGCCGCTGGTCCACCGACGCCCGCGTCGGCGGCGCCGAGCTGACGCTGACCGGGGCCGGCGCGAGCAGGGCCGGGGCCGCCGGGGCGAGCGCCGCGGGCGGGAGGGCCTCCTCCGCCGGAGGCGCCGTGAAATTCTTGTGCCGCCGCGCGCCTCCCCGGCGCCGCCGCGGCTTTCTGTCCGGTTCCGCGGCTTCGGCCGCCGGAAACGGAACCATGTCGTCCATCATTCTTTCCTTTCTGGGGCGTAGTCGAAGGAGGACGTCGTCAGGAGGAACGTCGCGAGCACCCGCGCGACTTCCGTGCCCTCCGCATCCACGATCTCGACCTCGCCCACGTTGACCCGTTGTCCCTTTTTCAAGATGCGCGCCCGCGCGAAGACCTCGCCCCGCGCGCGGCGCAGGAAGTGAATCGTCAGATCCGTCGTCGCAAACCCCATCTTCCCGTCGAAATTCGTCGCCAGCGCGAACGCCACCGCCGAGTCGGCCAGCGTCGCCAGGACCCCGCCGTGGACCGTCCCGGAACCGTTCGTGATCGCCTCCCGGTACGGCAGCCGCAGGACGCAGTGGTCGAGCGACAGCTCCTCCAGGCTCGGCGAAAGCCAACCGAGCGCGGGGGAATCGGCGAGGCGTTTCCGGAGGCGCTGCAGGAGGTCGGGAGCGATTCCCGCCCGGTCCTGCCTGGCCGTTTGCAGGCTCACGAACCTCTCATTGTAAGCGATTCCCGGGACCCCCTGCCGGGAGGCCGCCGGGCTACTCGGGCCGCTCCGGCGGCGGCTCGGCCTCGTAGTACGGGAGCTCCTCGGCCCGCCGCGTCGAGTTGTCGAGGTGCCGCGGCACCTCGACGATCGTCCGGGTGACGTTGGGGTCGCAAATTTCGTTCTCGCATTCGTACGTGTAGACGTTCCGGTCCCCGTCCTTCCGAAACTTCACGACCGTCTGGTACTGGTCGCAGTTGCCGCACTTGATCGACATCATGAAGATGTCGATGACGTGCAGGTCGGGGCGGTCGCCGGCGTCGGCCACGGGCGCAATGATACGCTGCGGCCCCGCCAGGAGGTGCGCATGAGAATCCGCGATCTCGCGCCGGCGATGTTTCTCGTCGCCGCCGTCACCGCCGCCCAGGACGGCAGGTTCGACAAGACCATCCCGTTCCCCAGGACCCGCGAAGCGACGCTGAACTGGACCTTCGAGAAAGTCACGATCCGCAGCCTGGAGGTCCGCAACTATCCCAACGACGAGGACATCGAGAAGGCGCGCACCAAGGACCCGAAGGACCACTCGTGGCTGTGGTGGGAGTTCCGCGTCGACAACCGCGGCCCGAAGGACTACAAGGCTCGCTTCTGGATCGACGTCCTCGGCAAGGACGGCAAGGTCCTGAAGTCCGACGACCGGAGCGCCACCGTGGACGCCGGCAAGATCGACGACTCGATCCGCGTCTCGGGGCGACTGCTGACGCTCGAAGCGGCGGACGCCCCCAAGGTGCGCGTGCGCGCCGAGATCATTCCGAAGTAAGCGCGCCCGTGGCCCGCTCCGACACGGCGGGGCCCGAGCCGCCGCCCGACGACTTCGCGGCGCGCTCGCGGCTGGCTCACCGCTTCCGGCGCGCGGCCGTGGTCGGCGTCTCGGGGCCCGACCGCGAGGCCTTTCTCCAGGGACAGGTCACCCAGGACGTGCGCGGGCTCCGGCCGGGAGACGCCCGACCGGCGGCCGGCCTGACGCCGAAGGGCAAGATCCTGTATGCCGGGTGGCTCGTCGCGGAGCCGGAGCGGTATCTCCTCGTGCTTCCCGGCCAGGAGGCCGCCTCGATCCTGGCGCACCTCTCGCGCTACGCCGCGTTCCAGAAGGCGTCGGTCCACGATCTGACCGCCGCGTGCGTGCTCCTGGGCCTGTATGGCCCGGGCACGGCGTCGTTCGACGCGCCCTCCGACACCCGTCGTCTTCCCGCCGAGCGGGAAATCGCGGCGAGCCTCCTCGCCCCCGCCGACCGGCGGGACGGGCTCGAAACGGCCCTCCGCGCCGCCGGCTCCGTCGCCATCTCCGACGCCACCGCGGAAGCGCTCCGCGTCGAGGCCGGCCGCCCGCGCCTCGGCACCGATGCCGACGAATCCAACCTCCTCGACGAAGTCGGGCTCGGAGACGCGGTCTCGTCGACCAAGGGTTGCTACGTGGGACAGGAGGTGGTCGCGCGGCTGCGCACGTACGGCCGCGTGAGCCGCCGGCTCGTGGGTTTCCGCTTCCCGGACGGCGGCGTCTCGACCGGCGCCCGCTTCATCGACCCGGCCAAACCCGCGCACGAGCTCGCTCGCGTCACGAGCGTCGCGATCTCGCCGCGCTTCGGCTCCATCGGGCTCGGGATGGCCTCGCGCGACGTTCCCGACGGCCACGTTTTCGCCGCCGACGGCGGCGCCGCCGTCGTCACGCCGTTGCCGTTTTCGTGAGCCCGCGCGGTCCGGGGCGTTCCTGGGAAGTGCACGCGGCGCTCACCGGAGCGCAGGTCGGCTTTTCCCTCTTCCCGATCCTCGGCAAACTCGCGCTCGCCGGGATTCCTCCGCTGGTCCTCGCGTTCCTGCGCGTCAGCACGGCCGCGCTCCTCCTCGACCTGCTGCGGCGGGCCTCCGGTTCCGAGTCGATCCGCCCCGGCGACCGGCAGCGGCTCTTTCTCTACGGCCTGCTCGGCGTCTCCTTCAACCAGGTCCTCTTCATCCTCGGACTCTTCTACACGACCGCCATCAACACGACGATCCTGACGGCGACGATTCCCGTCTTCACGCTGGCCGCGGCGGTGCTGCTCGGCCGGGAGCGGATGACCCTGCGTCCGGCGCTCGGCATCCTGCTCGCCGGCGTGGGGGCGCTCGCCCTCCTGAACGCGCAGCGGTTCGACTGGTCGAGCGATTCCTTTCGCGGGGATCTCCTGCTCCTCGCCAACAGCACCTCGTACTCGCTCTACCTCGTGCTGTCGCGGCCGATCCTGGCGCACTACCGCGTGGTGACCTTCACCGCCGCGGTCTTTCGTTACGGGGCGATCCTGATCGCCCTGGTCGCGATTCCGGACCTCCTCCGGTTCCACCCCTCGGCCGTCCCGACGCTCGCGTGGGCCTGCCTCGCCGGCGTCGTCGTGCTCTGCACGGTGATCCCGTACCTGTTGAACTCGTGGGCGCTGGCTCGGACGCAGGCCTCGCGCGTCGCCTTCTACGTTTTCCTCCAGCCCCTGCTCTCGACGGTCCTGGCCGTCACGATCCTGCGCGAATCCCTGACGCCGAAGACGGTCCTGGCGGCGCTCCTGATCCTGGCCGGCCTCGCCACGACGCTCGTGCGCGGCGCGCGGCTTCCCGCCCGGCCCCTGCCCTGATTCCCGAGGGGACCCTCGTTCAGGCCTCGCCGATCACGTCGTCGTGCACGACCGTCGGCTCGAGCTCGAGCGGGAACCGCTCGTCGTCGGGGTAGTCGCGCGCCTTCTCGACGTCGTCGCCGGCAACGGCGCGGATCGAGGGCCACGAATCCCGGAAGCCGACGAACAGAAGCAGGCGGGATTCTCGAGATGGGGCGTCGGCATCGGCCTTCCCTGCGGGGACGGCGCCGTGCCAGATCCTCGCGATCAGGGATTCCCCGATGCTTCGCGGAAGCGATCGAGCGCGGCGACGATCGCCTCCGGCGCGCGCAGCGGCCTCCCGGCCGGATCCGTGAAGACGTGCCCCGTCGCGCCGTCGGCCAGCAGGTCGTCCGAGGGATTCCGCACTTCGTAGGAAAACGTGCAGCCGCGGCTCGCGAGCTGGGTCATCCGCGTCACGATGCGGACGGCGTCGTCGTAGCTCGACCGGCGCCGGAACGCCGCCTCGACCCGGGTGACCGGGATGAAGAGCCCCGACCGCTCCATTTCCGAATAGGGGTGGCCGGCCGCGCGGCACCACTCCGTCCGGCCGATCTCGAACCACACCAGGTAGTGCGCGTGGTACACGATTCCCATCTGGTCGGTCTCGGAGTAGCGGACCCGAAGCTCCGTCGTCACCGCGCGCACGTCGTCTCCGTCAGAACCGGTCGGCCAGGCGCTGCCGGACGCTGTTCGGCACGAGGCCCGTGACGTCGCCTCCCAGGCGCGTCAGCTCCTTGACGAGCCGGCTCGAGACGTACGAGTACTCCTCCTTGGCCATCAGGAAGACCGTCTCGATCGACGGCGCCAGCCGCCGATTCATCAGCGCCATCTGCAGCTCGTACTCGTAGTCGGACACGGCGCGCAGGCCGCGAACGATGATCGTCGCCCCGGAGCGCGTCGCGAAGTCGACCAGGAGGCCCGAGAACGCGGCCACGGAAACGGAGGGGTCGCCCGACACGATGTCGCGGATCATGCCGCTGCGCTCTTCGACCGTGAAGAGGGGTGTCTTCTGGTCCTGCTCGAGAATGGCGACGATGACGCGGTCGGCGAGGCGCCGGGCGCGCGCCAGGATGTCCAGGTGCCCGTTCGTCAGGGGGTCAAAGGAACCGGGGTAGACGGCGATGCGTTCCGTCATGCGCTCCTCCCGCCCTCCACCGTGACGGCCCGCAGGCCTTCGGCGAGCAGATTATAGGCGCCGACCGTGAGGAACAGGGCGAGGCCCGGAAACAGGGCCATCCACCACGCCTCGACGATCCAGTTCGGGGCGGACGAGAGGATCCCGCCCCACGACACGGCCGGCGCCGGAAGACCCACGCCCAGGAACGACAGCGCCGCCTCGGCCAGGATCGCCCACCCCACGCCGAAAGCCGCCGACACGATCAGCGGAGGCAGCGCGTTCGGGAGGAGATGGCGAGCGAGGATCCGCGGCGTCGAGGCGCCCATCGCCCGCGCCGCGCGCGCGTAGTCGAGCTCCCGGATCTTCAAGACCTCCGCCCGCGCATAGCGCGCGTCGCCCGCCCAGGTCGTGAAGCCGATCGCCGCGATGACCGTCGCGGGCGACGGCGGCAGAAACGCCGTCAGCGCCAGGAGAAGGAAGAGGACCGGGAAGCACAACATGACCTCGATGACGCGCGAGAGCAGGAGGTCGACCGCGCCGCCGAAGTAGCCGGCCGTGGCGCCGACCGCGAAGCCGATGCCGAGCGAGACGGCGGCGGCGACGAGACCGATCGCGAGCGAGATCGGCGTCGCCGAGACGACGCGCGCGAGGAGGTCTCTCCCCAGGTCGTCGGTGCCGAACGGGTGCGCGGCCGAAGGCGCCTGGAAGCGCTCGTCGAGGCGGATCGTGTGGGCCTTCTCGGCGAAGAGCGGTGAGCACGCCGCGACGATCCAGAGAAGGAGCACGACCGCGGCCGCGACGCGGCCGCTCGCGGGGAGACGCGCGACGAACACCCGCATCGCGCTACACCCGGCCCGTCGCGCCGTCGCGGACACGCGGGTCGGCGGCGGCGAGCGCGAGGTCGGCCAGCAGCGTCGCCAGCAGCGTCGCCGCGGCCGAGAGCAGCGAGAGCGCGAGGACGACGGGATAGTCCCGCGCCAGGATCGAGTCGAGGTAGAGGCGCCCGAGCCCCGGCCGCGCGAAAATGCGCTCGACGATCACGCTCCCCGACAGCAGCGCCGGCAGCAGCAGGCCCGTCAGCGTGATCACCGGCAGGAGCGCGTTGGGAAACGCGTGAGCCCAGATCGCCCGCCGCCGGGACGCGCCGCGGGCCCGGGCGGCGAGCACGTAATCGCTCGTCCGCGCTTCGGCCACGCCCGAGCGCACCAGGCGCGCGACGAAGGCGAGCGTCCCGTAGGTCAGGCAGGTCACCGGCAGCGCGAGGTGCGCGAGCCGGTCGGCGAAGCCGGCCCAGCCCGCCGGCGCGGCGTCGGAGACCGCGCCGTAGAGAGGCAGCCAGCGCAGCTGCACGGCGAAGAGCGTCTGGAGCAGCAGCGCCGCCCAGAACGTCGGCAGCGAATACAGCCCGAAGAGGACCGCCGACGAGGCTCGATCGAAGCCGCCCTCGGGCCGCGCGCCGGCGGCAACCCCGATCGGGATCGCGAGGGCCAGGGCGAAGCCGAGGGCGAGGCCGTTCAACGCCAGCGAGTACGGCAGCGCCTCGCGAATCCGCTCCGACACGGGCCGGTGGTCCACGAACGATTCGCCGAGGTCGAGCCGCGCGACGCGGCCGATCCACAGCCCGAACTGCTCGGGCAGCGGGCGGTCGAGGCCGTACAGTCGCCGCATCTCCGCGGCGGCCTTGCCGCTCATCCGCCGCGCGGAGTCTGCGCCTCCCGTGCCGGGGGTCCCGGGCGCGAGGTGCAGAAGCACGAACACGATGACCGCGATCCCGAAGAGCGTCGGAACCGCGAGGAGGAGGCGCCGCGCCGCGTAGCGGATCACGGCGCCGCTCGTTTGGCCGGCGGCTCTCCCGGCTCTCCCCACCACGCGAGCGGGCCCGGCCAGATGCCGTAGAGCCCGAGCGGCGAGGTCGTCAGCCCGTGGATGCGGCGGCGAAACGCGTACTTGCGGGTCGCGTTGACGACGAAGACCGCGGGGGCCTCGTCGCGGAACAGCCGGTGGAGGCCATGCAGGGCCGCCACGCGGCGGGCGGCGTCGCTCTCCTGCCGGGCCTCGACCATCAGCCGGTCGACGTCGGGGTTCGCGTAGCAGCCGTCGTTGATCCCCTTCGGGGCGCACTGCGAGGAGTGCCAGTAGAAATAGGGGTCCGGGTTCGGGTCGACGGCCGACCAGGCGAGCGACGCCGCCTCGAAGTCGCCGCCGTCGACTCTCTCGACGAACGCCGCCCACTCCATCGTCCGGACGCGAGCGGTCACGCCGACCTTCGCGAGCTCGGCCGAGAGCATCTCGTCGATCTGCCGGCCGACCTCGCTGCCCGCCGACACGAGCAGGTCGAACTCGAAACGCCGGCCGTCCTTTTCGCGCGGGGCGCCCGGAGAGGGCGCGCGCCAGCCGGCCTCGTCGAGGAGCTTCGCGGCCGCGGCGGGGTCGAACGGCAGCGGCTCGACCGCGGCGTCGTAGGCCGGCGAGTCCGGCGCCCACGGCCCCGAGATGATCCGCGCCGATCCGCGGTAGAGGCTCCGGACGATCGCGCCGCGATCGAGCAGCATCGTCACGGCGCGCCGCACGCGCGCGTCGGCAAAGAGCGGCGACCGGTTGTTCAGCGCGACGTAGTTGTAATCGAGGTTGTAGAACTCGACGAGCCGACAGCACGCGGCGAAGTCCGGGTCGCTGCCGGCCCGCTGCTTGACGCCGGCGTCGACCTCGTCTTCGTCGAGGTCGCCCGACAAGAGCAACCGGTACGCCGTTTCGTTGTCGGGCACGATGCGAAAGAGGATCCGGTCGAAGTGCCCGCGCGAGCCCGGGTACCGCGGGTTTCGCTCGAGCTCGACCGACTCCTGCGCCTTCCAGGCGACGACCCGATAGGGGCCGTTCGACAGCGGCCGGCGATTCTCCCGGGCCTTGGCGAAGCTCTGGCCCTCGAAACGGTGGGCCGGCAGAACCGGGATCACGAACGCCATCGCCCGGAATGCGTAGGGCTTCGAGAACCGGACCCGAAAGCGGCGGTCGTCGACGGCCTCGACCGACTCGAGCTCTTCATAGAGCGGCTTGAAGACCGGCGCGGAAACCTTCGGGTCCACGATCTTTCGGATCGTGAAGATCGCGTCCCGCGCGGTCACGGGCTTCCCGTCCTCCCAGAGGGCGTCCGCCCGGAGCGTGACCGTGAAGGTCAGGCCGTCCGCCGAAGCCTCGAGGCTCTCGGCCACGCCGGGCACGAGCTCGAGTCCCGCGTCGAAGTCGAAGAGGTTGCGCTGGACGTACTGAAGAACCTCGGCTTCCGGCGCGCTGGACTGGAGGACCGCGTTCAGGGTCGTCGGCTCCCCCGTCAGCCTCCGCCGCAGCACGCCGCCGTCGACCGGCATGCCCTCCCGCGATTCGTCCAGGAACCCCAGGCGCGACGCCGGGGTCGGTGCCGCCGCCGGAGCCGCGGTCGGCGGCGGCGCCGCCGGTTCGCGCCGGTTGCCGCAACCCGCGCCGGCAGCGCCCAGGAGTCCCAGGACGACCGCCGCCGCTGTGCGTCTCATGCCCGACGAATTATGACGCGAATTGCGCGAGGTCCGGGGCGCGGCTCCTCAGGGTGCGGTGAACGAGGCGACGGCCGCGTTTCGCGCCGCATCGGTCACGCGCACGAGGAGGTAGGCGCCGCGCGCGTCCGCGGGCACGTGGATCACGTACGCCTCCCGCGGCGAGTCGGACAGGCCGTCCTTCGGCTCGACGCGCTGCCACTTCTTCGCGTCGAGGCTGTACTCGGCCTCGAGGATCGGCGACGCGGCGTCGGCCGCCTCGACTTCCAGCACGCCGGCCGAGCGCCCGGTCTCTCGGATCACCGGCGGCGTGTTGTCGACGCGGACCGGAGCCGTCTCGCGCGCGCCCGTCCGGCCTTCGCCCGGATTGGACTCCGCATCGGAAGCGCGCACACGGAAGACATATTCGCCGTCCGGCAGCGCGGTCGCGTCGAAGGAGTAGAACGTCTCGCGGATGTCCTTGCGCAGCAGGATCCATTTCCCGCCCGACGCGGGGCGGAACTCGAGCTCGTAGACGAGCGTGTCGCCGTCGGGGTCCGTCGCCTTCCACTGGAGCGTGCGATACCCCTTGCGGTAGAGCTTGCGAGGCGAGCCCTCGGAGCGCGACTCCTCGAGGCCGGTGAAGATGCCCTTCTCGTCGGGCACCGAGCTCTCGAAGACGTTCGACGCGCCGGAACCCGAGCGGGCGAGAACTTCCGCGGGCTCCAGGACCACGAACGATTCGACGACCGGCGTCGCGTTGTGGTTCCGGTAAGCGGCCTCGGTCCGGCGGACGCTGGGCGCGGCGCCCTCGCCTCCCGTCATGCGGACCTTCCACTGGAGGTAGCGCCCGTCGGGAGCGTGGATCTCGAGAGCCCGGCCGGCGCCGTCCCAGGCCGACCACGGGCTCCACGTCGCGTCGGGCGTCGAGGACTCGCCCGAGCGGAACGCGAACTCGACGTGGCCGCTCGCCGGCACCTCGCCCTCCCAGCGGAAGGCCCCGAACCGGCTCGTGCGTCCGGTGTCCTTGACCGCGGAGACGTACTCGCCCGTGGCCGGGCCGTTCGAGGGCCGGTAGAGAGCGGTCGGTCCGTTCGTCCCGACCTCGCCGCCGGCGAGGAAAGTCACCTGCTTCTCGTCGAAGGTCCGGGCGAGGGCCCAGGTCTCCGGCGTCAGCGCGTAGAGCTTCCCCTTGGGCCCCGTCCCGGCGAGCACGCCGTCGCCCGACGGATCGCGCGCCAGGTCGAACACGATCTCGTCGGAGCTCGTCCAGACGTTGCGCGGAACTTCCGCGCCGTCGAAGAGCACGACCTCGGAGGAGTATCCGCCGCGCCCGGAGCCGCGGCCCGGCGCCAGGCGCGGCGTCGAGACCGACACCGAGACCTCGGCTTTGCCCCGGTCCTCGTCCTCGCCCGGTCCCGCCGCGCGCGGCGCTTTCGGCGGCGCGATCGGCGAAGGAAGCGTCACGGGCTCCCCTCCCGAGGACGCGCCCGAGCCCTCCGCCGACGAGAAGGCCGCCCAGACGCGGCCGGAGCGATCGCCCGTGATCGACGCGACCTCCTGCTTGGACGAGTCGTAGACCGTCGTCACGCGGCCGCTCCTGTCGATCCGCAGCAGCAGGCCCGAGCCGGCGGTGCCGGCCCAAACCCGCCCGTCTCCATCCACGTACAGCGCGCGGACATGGGGATCGCTCGCGGCGTGGAGCCGCTCCCCCTTGCCGGCGCTCGCGACGCGGTGGATCTCGCCCGGAATTCCGGTGCCGACGTAGAGCGTCGGCCCGGCGAAGGCCAGCGCCCACACGTACTGCGCCTTCGTGTCGTAGTAGAGGGTCGCCTTCCCGCCCTGGATGCGGTAGACCTTCCCGCCCGGCGATCCGCCGGCGTACAGCGCGCCGTCCGGTCCGACGGCGAGCGCGGTCACTTCCTGCTCGTCGAGCTTGGCTTCGGTCGTGCTCTTCCCGGACGGCGGCACGCGGAGAATCACTCCCGAGTCGCCGGTCGCGACGAAGAGGTCGCCGCCCTTCCCCGCCGAGGCGCCGAAGAGAACCGGTTCCGAGACCCCGTCCACCTTCGTCAACGTCCGGCCCAGAACGAGGCTCCCCGACGAGGAGACCGCGACGCCGCGCGCCTCGCCGGCCGAGAAGTCGCCCGCGCTGTCGCAGACCCAGATGCGGACCACCGCCGCGCCGAGCGCACCCGGAACGAGCGCCGCCGCCAGGGCGAGCGCTGCCCGGCCCGGGAAGCCCGGCCTCACCAGGTCCTCGGCTGGACGTCCAGCGTCAGCCGCGCCGAGCCGGTCAGGGGCACCGGCTGCTCGACCGACTCCGACTGAAGCCGCACGTACGCCAGGTCGGGAGTGCCGTCGCCCGGCCCCCGGTCGTGGAGAATCGCCGCCCGGCTCGGGGGCAGTCCCGCCAGCGCCTCGCCGTTGACGAGAGCGCCCGGCGCCGCCCGATAGGCGATCAGGTTCAGCGTGTTCGCGGGCCGCACGCGCCCGAGAAACTCGATCACCTGGTCGAGGTTGTGCGGATCCGGCGGGAAGAGCGACAGGTCGTACGCGGTCGCGGCGTTGCCGTCCCCGACGAAGAGGGTCATCGGCCCCGGCGGCGCGTCCGCCGGCACCTTTGCGGACATCACGACGCGGCGCGGGCCGCCCCGGAAGTCCTCGAGATCCACCCAGACGGGGATCGTCTCGCCGGGCCGCACGCGCTCCTTCTGCGCCTCGACGTGGATCAGGCGTGCGCTCTGCAGGCGGTCGGAGTGGTTGATCTCCACGTCCACGCCGCGAATGGCGAGGTCGCGGAATTCGTTGGCCATCAGGAAATTCGTCAGGACCGCGAGCGAGGAGACCGCGTCGTCCTTGGCGGAGAGCCCCGAGAACACCGAGTCCCACTTGACCGGCCGGTCGGAGGTCTCGATGGTGGACTTCCACACGATCGTCCGCTCGCCGGCGCGCTTCTCGAGGGTCGTCAGCACGTTGTCCACGGCGACGGCCAAGAGGATCGGCGTCAGCATGGAGTTGTGGACGATCTCGAAGTGGAAGGTCTGCGTGGGCAGTTCCTCCGAGGTCAGGCGGATCGTCACGGGCACCATCGTCGGCGCCCCGCCGAAGTTGCCGAGGATGCCCGTCGAACGGTCCTGCGAGATCGACCCGAGAACGGCGCCGCTCGTCGCGAACTTGAACGAGCGGTAGAGCGACGGCAGGACGGTCAGCACGTCCGCGCGCGCCATCGGCATGTCGACCGGTCCCATCGAGAGAAACGGGTGGCCGAAGGCCAGGACCGAGTTGCCGTCCACCCACGTCACCGTGCCCGTCGCGGAGAGGACCATGTCGCCCGACAGCAGCACGGCGGCCACGGCCGAACCGGGCTCCAGCCGCGACGCCGCCGAGCCGTCCGTCTTCGGGGCCGCCGCGGGCGCCGCGGACCCGCCGGACGGCGTCACCATCCAGCCGGCCCGGCTCGCGACCTCGCCGAACAGGCGCCCGGGCGCCAGCGTGCCGGACAGCGAGACCGGCAACGGCAGCGGCGACGGGCCCGATTCTTCGGACTCGGCTTTCAGCGGCGCGAGCAGTGACTGGAACGGCGCCGTGAACGAGCGGTCGCGGAAGGCCGACACCAGGACGGCCGCGCGCGTCGCCGCGCCGCCGATCGGCACGGGGGGCGTCGCCGGCGCCTTCCGGATGTCGAGCATGCTCTGGATCGGTGTGATGCCGCAGATCGGCTCGCGCGAGAACGGCCAGCCGTAGGCGAGCGCGCCGACGAGGCGGCCGTCGACGTAGATCGGGCTGCCGCTCATGCCGGCGATGATCCCCGTCTTGTCGAGCATCGATCCCAGGACTCGCGCGAGGATGAGGTCCTGCTTGGGTGCGTAGCTCTTGAGCAGCCCGACGATCTCGACCTCGAACCGCTGGACGCCCTTGCCGTCGCCGAGGTCGGAGAACCCGTAGCCCTTCATGCCCGCCGTCAGCTCGCTGGCCGGCATGATGTCCGTCGGGTGCGCGAACGCCGCGGTGGACGCCGCCGCCAGCGCAACGGCCATCGCCAGCGGGCGCAGCATCCTCTTCACGTTGCCCACAACGCCGGCGGCGCGGATCTCCATTCCCTTTGACCCTCTGCGATCCCTATGTTACGGTCGAAACCGATGCTCGTGACCGTCTTTCAGCCAGTTACGTCAGAAAACCTACCCGGGCAGCCTTCGATCCTTTCCTTCTTCGCGGAAACCGGCCCCACCGCCAAGGTCGTCCTCGGCATCCTGCTCTTCTTCTCCCTGGTGTCGTGGGCGATCATTTTCGCGAAGTTCATCCGCCTGCGGCGCGTCTCCCGGCAGTCCGAAAAATTCGTCGCTTTTTTCCGCAAGTCGAAGCGCTTTTCCGAGGTCAACACCTTCGCCGGCGAGCTTTCGGACACCCCCCTGACCACCCTGTTCAAGGCCGGCTACGCCGAGCTCGACGCCCAGGTGAAGGCCATCCGCGCCGACGACGCGCCGACGACGGCCGGCGGCTCCCAGGGCAAGCTCCTGATCAAGAACATCTCGGGCATCGAGCGGGCCCTCGAGCGGGCCATCGGCGTCGAGATGTCGCGACTGACGCGCTCGATGACGTTCCTCGCGACGACGGCCGCGGCGTGTCCCTTCATCGGCCTCTTCGGCACGGTCTGGGGCATCATGCAGTCGTTCCGGGCCATCGGACTCACCGGCTCGACCTCGATCGCGGCGGTCGCGCCCGGCATCTCCGAGGCGCTCATCAACACCGCCGCGGGTCTCGCGGCCGCGATCCCCGCGATGATTTTCTACAACTACTTCATGGGAAAGGTCCGCGAACAGCGCGCCGGAATGGAAGACTTCTCGCTCGAGTTCATCAACCTGGCGGAACGCAACTTCACCTAGCGGTGTCCTGAAGAGGCATGGCCTTCCAGCGGCAATCGGGCGACCCTTTCGACCACCTGGCGGACATCAACGTCACGCCGCTGGTCGACGTCATGCTGGTGCTGCTGATCATCTTCATGGTCACGGCGCCGATGCTGCACCAGGGGATCTCGGTCGCGCTGCCGAAGACCTCGACCACGAACCTGCGCTCCGGCCTCGAAGACCCGATCGTGCTCTCGATCTCGAAAGACGGGCTCTACTACATCAACGAGAGCCCGGTCGCCCGCGGCCTCCTGAAGGACCGACTCCGCGCGATCCTCCGCGGCCACAAGGAGAAGGCGGTCCTGCTCAAGGCCGACCGCAGCCTGTCGTACGGGACGGTGATCGAGACGCTCGACTTGCTCAACCGGATGGGGATCGAGAGCCTCGGCATGATCACCGACACCTCGGGCGCCAAGCCGAAATGAGATCCACAGACGGCTGATGGACGCCGTCGGCGACATCCTCGCGCAGCGGCAGGAAGAGCGCGCGCCCTGGGGCTCGGCGAGTGCCCTCGCGTTCCTGCTCCACGCCGGCGTCCTCGCGGCGTTCCTCGCGTCGGCCTTCGCGCATCCCGTCCGCTACGCGGCGCCGCGCGCCGTCGCCGTGAGGCTGCTGCCCGCCGGAGCCGTGCGCGCGCCGGCGGTCGTCCAGCAGCCCGAGCCGGCGCCGCCGCCCGCCGCACCGAAGCCGAAGATCGAGAAGCCTCCGCCGGTCGAGGAAGCGCCGAAGCCGTCGAAGAACGCCCTGCTCCTCCCGGCCAAGGAGGACAAGAAGAAAAAGCCGACGCCCGCGCCCGTGTCGCGGCCCGGACCCGCGGCCCCGGCCGTGAGCCTGCCGTCGGCCGGCGACGACACCTCGGGCTCGGCCGATGCGGGCGCGGCCGGCCCGGGCGCCTCTGCGGGCATCGGGAGCCTGAAGCTCGACCAGAGCGACTTCAAGTACCCTGTCTACATCGAGCAGATGGTCGGGATCATCAGCCGCAACCGGCGCGACTTCACCAAGAGCGTGGTCGTCCACTTCCAGATCGAACGCGACGGCACGATCACCGACATCAAGATCGTGACGTCGAGCGGCCTGCCCTTCGTCGAC
Source organism: Thermoanaerobaculia bacterium (assembly GCA_035500755.1). Taxonomy (GTDB): domain Bacteria; phylum Acidobacteriota; class Thermoanaerobaculia; order UBA5066; family Gp7-AA6; genus DAHUXD01. The sequence goes on from DATJXB010000141.1 coordinate 31,109, forward strand.
CGGGCCGCCCAGCGGGCCCTCTACGATTCGTCGCCGCTGCCGCCCCTGCCGGCCGAGTTCGGCGGCCCGCGTCTGGGAGTCCAGGTCGTTTTCGAATGAAGATACCGAGGAGGATCTCGATGCCCCGGAGTCTCGTCGCGGCTGCCGCCGCCTTCGTCCTGGCGGGCCGCGCGCTCGCCCAGCAACCCGCCCCCACGCCGGCGCCCGCCGCGGGCGAGGACATTCAGATCGTGATCAAGGGCGGGCCGGAACGCCGTCTCGCCGTGGCCATCCCGCCGCTCTTCGCGCCCGGCAACGCCGCGCTGCAGGCCAAGGTCGTCGACCCGTTCACGGCCACGCTGCGGTCGGACCTCGAGTACGCCGGCGCCTTCTCGGTGACGGATCCCGCGCACTACCCGACCGGGTACCGCGACCTGTCGACGCCGGACGCGGCCGACCGCTGGCTCGGCACGGGCGCCGAGGTCCTCGTCGACACGCGCGGGGAGGTTTCGGGCGACCGCGTCGCCGTCGAGGCGCGCGTCTGGGACCTGAAGTCCCGCAAGCTCATCCTCGGCCGCAAGTACTCGGGAGGCGCCACCTACGTCGACCGGATCGCGCACACGCTCGCCAACGACCTCGTCAAGTACTTCACCGGCAAGCCGGGCTCGTTCCTGTCGACGATCCTGTACGTCAACGAACAGAACGGCGTCAAGGAGATCGCCGCGATGGACTTCGACGGACGGAATCCCCGCTCGCTGACGTCGCACAAGTCGATCGCGATCTCCCCGTCGGCCGGCGGCGGCCGCGTCGCGTACACGTCGTACGTCCGGCTCTTCCCTCAGATCTGGACGATGGGCCTCGACGGCGGCGAGAAGCGCGAGGTCCCGACGGGCGTCGAGCTGAACGCCTCGCCGTCGCTCTCGGCCGACGGCAGCCAGATCGCGTTCGCGGGGTCGGCCAGAGGGAACACGGACATCTACACGATCCCCTCGGGCGGCGGCGCCGCCCACCGCCTGACCACCAGCCGCGCCCTCGAGGCCTCGCCCGCGTGGTCGCCGAACGGGCGCGAGATCCTCTACACGTCGGACCTGACCGGAACGCCGCAGCTCTACGTCATGGACGCGGAGGGGGCGGGCGCGCGCCGCGTGACGTTCGCGGGCAACTGGAACGACGAGGGCGCCTGGTCGCCCGACGGCTCGAAAATCGCCTTCGCGTGCCGCAACGAAGGCGACTTCAACATCTGCGTGATGGACATCGCCTCGAATCAAACGATCCAGATCACGTCCGACGGATCGAACGGACACCCGAGCTGGTCACCCGACGGCCAGAAGGTCGTCTACTCGTCGCGCCGCAACGGCTCGACACAGATCTACGTCAGCGACGCGAACGGACAGAATCGCCGGCAGCTGACGCAGGGGGGCAATCATCTCCAGCCCTTCTGGGTACCCTGACGAAGTGCACGCCGGACTGGGGTTTTTGCGATCTCTTTGCTACACTGAATTTCGGGCACTCCGGTTTTCCGCCCGTTCCCGCGGGCCAAGGAGTATGGAATGAACAAGAGATTCTCGGCCGTCACCCTCGCGGCGATCCTGGGGCTGGTGATCCTGCCCCTCGCGTCCGCGTGCAAGAAGAAGGCTCCGACGACCGCGCAAGACGCGCGGCCGCCCGTGACGGCCGCCAAGCCCACCGAGACCAACGTCCCGCCGCCGCCCAAGCCCGCCCCGACGACCGACGTCGAAGCCGTCGACATCACGGTGATGGACATCGAGACCCTCAACAAGAAGGGCTACCTGAACGACGCCTTCTTCGACTTCGACCAGGCGGACCTTCGCGAAGACGCCCGCTCGGTCCTCGCCGCCGACGCGCAGTGGCTCAAGAAGCACGCCTCGGTGCAGGTCCTCATCGAGGGCCACTGCGACGAACGCGGCACCGCGGCCTACAACCTCGCCCTCGGCGACCGGCGCGCCAACGCCGCCAAGGAGTACCTGGTGTCGCTCGGCATCGACGCGAGCCGGATCAAGACGATCTCCTACGGCAAGGAGCGGCCCTTCTGCACCGAATCCAACGAGACGTGCTGGCAGAAGAATCGCCGGGCCCACCTCGTCATCACGGCCAAGTAGTCTTGGTTTTCCGGCGCCCCGCCCTCCTGGCACTTTCTCTGGCGGCCCTCCTCGCGGGGGCCGCCTGTGTTTCGTCGAGCGACATCGACGCGCTCCACCGCCAGATGAACGACATCCAGAAGCAGCTTCAGGCTCTGGAGCGCAAGTCCTCGAGCAAGGAAGAGGTCGAGAAGCTCAACCAGAACGTCGCTTCGCAGACCCAGCAGCTGCTGAAGTCGAACGCCGACACCGCCGTCCGCCTGGGCGAGCTGACGACGAAGATGGAGCAGCTGGAGGCGAAGCTCGAGGACACGAACCGGCGCCTCTCGCAGCTTTCCCAGCAGATCGCCGAGACGCAGGGAGACCTGCTGCGCCTGAAGAACGCGTCGGCCGCGGCCCCGGCGCCGGGCGCACCGGCCGGCACGGCGCCCCCCGCGGCCGCGTCCCCGCGCGCCGCCGGCCCGACGCCGACCGAGCTCTACGACACCGCCTATGCCGACTACACCAAGGGCCGGTACGCCCTCGCCATCCAGGGGTTCGAGGACTACATCGCCCAGTACCCGTCGACGGACCTCTCGGACAACGCGCAGTACTGGATCGGGGAGTCCCACTACGCCCAGAAGAAGTATCCCGAGGCGGTCGCCGACTTCGAGAAGCTCCTCAAGCAGTGGCCCGCCAGCGACAAGGCCGCCGCGGCCCTCCTGAAGAAGGGCTACGCGATGCTCGAGCAGGGCCAGAAGGCCGAGGCGATCGTCCAGCTCCAGTACGTCATCCACGAGTTCCCCACCGCCGAGGAGGCCCGCCTGGCCAAGGCCCGCCTGAAGACGCTCGGCGTCGAAACGAAGTAGAATCCCCCGCCGGTCCGTCGGGACCGCCAATACCAGCGACAAGACAGGAGAAGAAGAAGCTTCATGGCCAACATCAAGTCTGCCGACAAACGCAACCGCCAGGCCGGCCGCAAGCGGGCCCGCAATCGCAGCCGCGTCTCGCGTCTGCGCTCCGCCGTCAAGAAGTACGGCCAGCTCGACGCCGGCAAGAAGGCCTCGGCCGTCCCTGCCACGCACTCGGAGATCGACCGCGCTCTGGCCAAAGGCGTCATCCACAAGAACGCCGCCGCACGCTACAAGAGCCGCCTGGCGAAGAAGGCGAAAGTCTCGAAGTAGGCGGCGCTCTCGCCTTCTAGAACCCTTCCAGAAGACTCGTCACCAGGCTCTGCGCGAAGCGGTCGGCCACCCGGTCGATCGCGTCGTTGACGAGATCGGCGTAGGACGCCGCGGTCGCCGAGAACTGGTAGTTGTCCCGGAAGGTGAAGGCGGGGTTCTCCCAGATCGGCTTGTCGTCGGGCAGCGACTTGAGCGAAACGCGCGCCGTGACGCGCACCTGGTAGTCGGTCGCCCGCCCCTGCGAGTCGAACGCCACCGGGTAGAGGTCGAAGCCGAGGACGGCGCCCGACAGGACCGCGTTGGCGCCTTCCGGGCCCGCCTGGACCTTGAACCGCCCGCGGGAGACCAGCTCGCGGTTGATCGCCGCCGAGAAGCGCTGCTCGAGCTCGACCTGCGGCGTGCGGTTCTCCAGCGTCGAGAACTGCACGACCTTGATCGACTCCGGCAGGGACGAGCCCTTGCCGACGAGCGCGTAGCCGCAGCCGACACTCGCCAGGACGGCCAGGACGAGGGCGAGCCGCCCCGCGAAGCTCACCGCACGACCAGGTTCAGGAGCCGGTCCGGCACGAAGACCGTGCGCGTGATCTCCTTGCCGTCGAGCCAGGGCCGGATGCGCTCGTCGCCGCCCAGCACGCGAAGCGCCTCGGATTCCGAGGCCCCGCGCGGCAGCTCGAGCTTCCCGCGGACCTTCCCGTTGACCTGGACGACGAGGGTCACGCCGAGCGAGGTCGCGAGCGCCGGATCCCAGCTCGGCCAGCGCGATTCCACGAGGAATCCGCGTTCCCCGAAACGGTGCCACCACTCCTCGGTCAGGTGAGGCGCGATCGGGTGGAGCAATTGCAGGAGCGTCCGGACCGCGGCGCGGACGGCGCCGGGCGCCTCGCGGCCCTCGTCGAGCGCCTCGGCGATCCCCTTCTGGAACTCCATCAGCGCCGCGATCGCCGTGTGGAAGTGGAAGCGCGCGGCGTCCTCGGTGACACGCTCGATCGACCGGTGCGTCAGCCGCGAGAGCGGCGTGTCGGCCGGCCCGTCGCCGCCGCCGAGGGCGACGGTCCTCTCGCACAGGTCGTTCACCCGGTTCAGGAACCGGTACGCGCCCGCCACGCCCTCCTCGGACCACTCCGACTCCTTCTCGGGCGGCCCGATGAACAGCGTGTACAGGCGCACCGTATCGGCGCCGAAGCGCGCGATCAGCTCGTCGGGCGAAACCGTGTTCCCGCGCGACTTGGACATTTTCTCGATCTTGCCCGTCGCCGGGTTCAAGCGCGTGATCATGCCCTGGTTGAAGAGCCGCTCGAACGGCTCCTCGAGATCGACGAGGCCCATGTCCTTCAGGACGCGGCACACGAACCGGGCGTAGAGCAGGTGCAGGATGGCGTGCTCGATCCCGCCGATGTACTGGTCGACCGGCATCCAGCGCCGCGCGCGCGCGGTGTCGACCATCTCCGCCGTGTCGTGCGGGTTGAGAAAGCGGAAGTAGTACCAGGACGAGTCGACGAATGTGTCCATGGTGTCCGTCTCGCGCCGCGCGTCGGCACCGCATCTCGGGCAGCGCACCCGCACGAACGACTCCGATCTTTCGAGGGGGTTGCCTTCCACGCCCCGGAACTCCACGTCGTCGGGCAGCAGGACCGGCAGGTCGGCGTCCGGCACGGGCACGACGCCGCACTTGCCGCAGTGGATCGCGGGAATCGGCGTGCCCCAGTAGCGCTGGCGCGAGATCAGCCAGTCCCGCAGGCGATACCCGACCTTGCCCTTGCCGAGGCCCCGCCTCTCGAGCCAGTCGATCGCCACGCGGATCGCCGCGGGCCCGTTCGGCGTTCCGTCCCAGTCGCCCGAGCCGAAGAGCACGCCCCCGTGCGGACGGGCCTCGGTCATCGCGTCGCCGTCGGGGTCCGCGTCGGAGTCGCGGTAGACGGCGCGCACCGGAATCGCGTACTTGCGCGCGAACTCGAAGTCGCGCTCGTCGTGCGCCGGCACGCCCATGATCGCGCCGGTCCCGTACTCGGGGAGCACGAAGTTCGCGAGCCAGACCGGAATCGGCTTTCCCGTCGCCGGGTGCAACGCGAAGATGCCCGTCGCCAGGCCCTCCTTTTCGCCGCCCTCGGCCTCGCGCTCCAGGCGCGACTCCCGCCGAACCCGGTCCACGAACTCTTCGATCTCCGCCCGCTTCGGCGATTGCGCGGCGATGCGCGCCACGGCCGGATGCTCCGGTGCCAGCGCGAGGAAGGTGGCGCCGTAGAGCGTGTCCGGGCGCGTCGTGAACACCGTCACGGGCTCGATCTGTCCCTCGAGCGAAAACAGGATCTCCGCGCCCTCGGAGCGGCCGATCCAGTTGCGCTGCATGGTCTTGACGCGGTCGGACCAGTGGTCGAGGCGGTCGAGCCCGGAAAGCAGGCTCTCGGCGTAGTCCGTCACGCGGAAGAACCACTGCGTCAGGTCGCGGATCTCGACCGGGTCGTCCGAGCGCTCGCAGCGCCCGTCGACGACCTGCTCGTTGGCGAGCACGGTCCGGCAGCCCGGGCACCAGTTGACCGGCGCCGTCTTGCGGTACGCGAGCCCGCGCTCCCACATGCGGAGGAAGAGCCATTGATTCCAGCGGTAGTACTCGGGATCGCAGGAGGCGAGCTCCTTCGACCAGTCGTAGAGGCAGCCGAGCGCGCCGAGCTGCTCCTTCATGCGGGCGATGTTGCCGAGCGTGTACTCGCGCGGGTGGACGCCGCTCTGGATGGCGGCGTTCTCGGCCGGCAGGCCGAACGCGTCCCAACCCATCGGATTCAAAGCCTTACGGCCGGCCATGCGCTCGCGCCGGTACAGAGCGTCGCCCAGGATGTAGTTGCGCCCGTGGCCGACGTGGAGGCGGCTGCCCGACGGATACGGGTACATGTTGAGCATGTAGAACTCGTTGCCGGGCACCGCCGTGTCCACGACGGCCACGCCCGCCTCCGCCCAGCGGCGCTGCCACTTCGCTTCGATCTCTCCGGGTGTGTATCGGTCGCTCATGGGGAGCGCGAATATAACCCGGACGCCCGGGCGCCGCCGGCTACTGCTGGGCCTCAGCCGGGCGGATGCGCAGCGTCGCGTCGGGAAGCCTTCGGAGCGGATAGTCGAGCTTCCCGGACGTCTCGACGGAGGTCAGCGTGAGCCCCTGGGGCCGCTCGAGCGCGCGGGTGCCGAAGGGGATGTAGCGCGCGTCGACGCCGTTGATCGAGGCGGACGGGTCCGAGAACACGAAGCCACGATCGGGATAGTAGATCTCGATCCAGCGGTGGTACACGCCGCCGATGTGCGAGTCGTAGCCTTCGGCCGAGGCGGACGTGCGGAGGACGCCCTGCACCGTCCGCGCCGTGATCCCGACCCGCCGCAGGAGGTCCACCGCGAGCTCGGCGAAGCCCACGCAGTGCGCGCGGCCCGAGGCGTAGACCGACGCCGGGTCCTGGCGGCGCGCCCGGTCGCCGTCGTAGCGGACGTGCGCGGCGACCCCTTCGAGGATCCGCTCGACGGCCTCCGCCTCGGTCTTCGCCGAACCGGCGAGCGCGATCGCCCAGGCGTCTCGGTCGGGCGCCGCCGTCAGCGCCGCCTCGCGCGGCAGACCGGTCGGAAAGGGCGCGCGGCTCCCGAGCGGCGCGCCGCTGACGCGGATGGAAAGCAGGAGCGTGCCGTCGGCCGCGCGCGCGACGGCGAGCGAGTAGCCGTCGTTGTCGTACTGGTCGAAGAGACCCGGGCCGGCCCCCGTGGCCCGGTACACGGCGAGCTCGTCGCCGCCAAGGGCGGGCGCGGCGGCGAGGGCCGCCGCGAGCGCGAGACACGTCCCGGTCTTCACGGGGCGGGAGGCAGCTCGGTCTTGCGGCCCTTCAGAACGCCGTCGAGGATCCCGTTGATGAACTGCGACGACTTCGGCGTCGAGAACCGCTTCGCGATCTCGAGGGCCTCGTCGATGACGACGGGACGGGGCGTCTCCGGCTCGTGGAGAAGCTCGAAGAGGGCGAGACGGAGGATGTTCCGGTCCACCACCGGCATCCGGGCGAGACGCCAGTGATCGGCCTGCCGGGTGATGATGTCGTCGAGGTCGTTGCGGTGGGACAGCGTCCCCGACACGAGGCGGCGCGTGAAGTCCTGGAGTCCTTCCGGGGCGCTCTTGAGCTCGTCGGAGCGCTTGAACATCTCCTGGGGCTCCGTTCCCGAAACGTCGTGCTCGTAGAGCATCTGGAGCGCGAGTTCCCGGGCTTTGCGCCGCGCGCCCACTAGGGCTTCCTCATGAGCTGGCGGCCCAGATTCGCCATCTCGATGGCGGCCTCGGCCGCTTCGACCCCCTTGTCGGTTCGCTCGCGGGCCTGCTCCATCGTGTCGCAGGTGAGCAGCCCGAATCCGATCGGGACGCCCGAAGTCACCGTCAGGGACGCGAGGGCCGACGCCACGGCGTGGCCGAGCACCTCGTGGTGCGTGGTCTCGCCGCGGACGATGGCCGCCAGCGCCACGAGGGCGTGGTGACGGCCGGCGTCGAGGAGGGCCTTCGCACCGACGGCCACCTCGAAGGCGCCGGGCACGCGCACGATGGCGACGTCGGAGGCCTTGGCCCCGCGCCGGCGGAGCGTCTCGACCGCCGCGTCGAGCAGGGCATCGGTGACGGTCGGGTTCCAGCGGGCGCAGACCACGCCGAACCGCAGCCCCGCGGCGTCGAGGCTCCCCTCGTACTGCCTCGGCGAGAAAGATGCCGCGACGCGGCGCGAAACGCGCATGCTCAAGGACCTGCCCTCTCTATCGAAGAAAGGGAATTGTACCCTGCCGGCGCGCCCTCAGGAAAAGAGGCGTTCGAGCTCGGGGGTCTCGCCGTAATTCCGCACGTAGCGGGCCTGGAATTCGGCCGGCGTGTACCGCGGCGGCTGCGGACCCTGGTGCTCGAGGCAAAACACGGCCGCGACGCTGCCGATGCGGCCGGCGACCGGCCAGGGCGCGCCGATCCGCAGGCCGCGCAGGAGCCCGGCCCGGTAGGCATCCCCCACACCGGTCGGGTCGAGCGCCTCCCGCTCCACTTTCGCCGCCGGGACGTGGTGCACGATCCGGCCGTCCGGCCCGAGCGGCGCGTGGATCGCGGAGCCGTCGGGTCCGTGCGTGACGATGAGCACCGGAACCCGACGCTCGATCTGCTCCTTGGACAGCCCGGTCTTGTGCGTGAGGATCCCGAACTCGTAGTCGTTGACGATGAGGATCGCCGCGCCTTCGAGGCCGGCGACCATCTCCTCGCCGGACAGACGCGTGACCTGCTGGCTCGGGTCGTAGAGGAACGGGATGCCGTTGTCGCGGCAGAAGGCGGCGTGCGCCGCCATCGCCGGCGGGTCGTTGGGGGAAATCACGACGAATGCGATCGACGCCGTGTCGAGCGTGTCGAGCGGCAGGGTGCGAGCCCGGGCCATCGCCCCCGTGTAGAACGACGCGACCTGGTTCTGGTCGAGATCCGTCGAGACGAAGAACGACGCCGTGAAGAGGTCGGCGTCGAGG
>DATJXB010000142.1:0-2183 GCA_035500755.1 Thermoanaerobaculia bacterium
GACGGCCCGAGGTCCGACAGGCGCGCCGTCACGTCGTCGAGAGCGAGCGTCGCCGTCTGGCCGGGCGAGACCTTGTGGTCCACGAACGCGACGCGGCCGCGGTCGAGCTCCAGGCGCGAGATCAGGAGCGCGGCCGCGGCCGTCTGCGACGCGGGAGCGCTGTCGCGCTGTCCCGCCGAGACGAAGTCGGTGACGTTCAGCTTGCCGGCGGCACTGCGTTCCACGGTGACGACCACGCCGTCGAACGAAAGCTTGCGGACCTCGACCCGCCGCGAAAGGAGCGGCCAGAACGCCACGCGGACGGACGCGCGCTCGGCCGACAGGAGCGCCGGGGAGTCGAAGCCCGGGCCGTTGTGGACGACGACGCCCTCGAGCGCCGCGCCGGGGCCGGGCAGCAGCTGGAGCCGCATCTTTCCGATCTCGACCTTGCGGTGGAGCGCGGCCTCGGCGGCGGCGACGGCGCGGGCCCGCGTCGCGTCGAGCGAGACGACGTAGGGCAGGAGCAGCGCGGCGAGGACGAGAAACCCGACGAGGCAGGCGGCGACGATGGCGAGGCGGCGCGCGGTTGGGGATGGCATGGGTTGAATCTACAATCAAGAGTCGTGCCCGAGGATTGCGTCGAGAAGCCGGCGGGCTCCGCGCGGCCGCAACTGTCGAGGACGTGGCGACTTGGCGCCGCGGCGTTTGTTTTCGCGGCGCTTCAGTTTCGTTGCGCGACCTCGTCGGCCCCCGCGCCGTCGGGATCGGCGCCGTCCGGCGGGAGCGCGCGTTGCCGCGGCACGCTGGGTCTCGAGGCCGGTCCGGCAACCGCCGCGGTCAGGCAGAAGCGCGGCCTGCCCGACGACTTCCGCGGCGCCGTCGTCAGCGAGGTCCTTCCCGGGAGCCCGGCGGCCGCCGCCGGAATCCAGGTCGGCGACGGGATCGAGCAGATCGGCTCGCAACGCCTCGGCAACGCGTGCGAGTTCACGGACCACGCGTTCAACTTGCCCTGCGAGGGCGTGCGGGTCCTCTATCGCCGGGGCTCGGGCGCCGTGACCGAGGTGCGCGTCGCGCCCGCCGACCAGACGGCGTATTTCGCGAAGGCCTGCCAGGACGGCAACGCGAGCGCCTGCTTCCGCCAGGGCTGGCTGCTCTGGGTCCGCAAGGGCGGCCCGGACAACGCGCGCGCTCTCGAGCTCTTCGCGGCGGCCTGCCGGTCGGGCTCGATGGAGGCGTGCGCGTACCAGGGACTCGACCTGATGAACTCGGCCGAACGCGGCGCGGAGGCGCTGCCGGTGCTCGAGAAGTCGTGCGACGGCGCCAGCGGCGGCGGGTGCGCGAACCTCGCGTTCCTCTACGCCACCGGTAAGCTCGTCAAGAAGGACGACAAGCGCGCGGCCACGCTCTACGGCAAGTCGTGCGACCTCGGCGACCCGCAGGGCTGTTACAACGCGGGCGTCATGGCCGACGACGGGCGCGGGGTCGCGAAGGATCCGCGGCGCGCCGCCACGCGCTACGAGGAGGGTTGTGCCCTCGGCAGCCCGACCGCTTGCACGAACCTCGGATATCTCTACGAGCACGGCTCGGGCGTCAAGGTGGACAAGCCGCGGGCGTTCGCGCTCTACGAGCGCGGCTGCGAGGGCTCGAGCTGTCAGCCGTCGAACCTCGGGGGTTGCCTGAACGAAGGCCGCGCGTATCGCGACGGCATCGGCGTCGCGGTCGACGAGCCGGCGGCCGCGAAGATCTTTCGCGAGGCCTGTGACCGCGCCGTCAACCCCGACGACGTCCATGCGCTCGAGAACGGCGCGCGGGCGTGCTCGCTCCTCGGGGCGCTCGATCTGGCCGGCGACGGCGTTGCCAAAGACCTCGCCCGGGGGCTCGAGCTCTCGGAGCTCGGCTGCGGCCGCGGCGACTCCTTCGGCTGCTTCAACGCCGCCTCGGTCTACGCCGCGGGCTCGGGCGTGCCGGTCGACCGCGCGAAGGCCGCCGAGTACCTCGACCTCGCGTGCAAGGGCGGCGACGGCGAAGGCTGCTTCGATCTCGGCGTTGCGTGCGAGAAGGGCAACGGCGTCGCGGCCGACAAGCGCCGCGCCGCCGAGCTCTACAAGAAGGCCTGCGACCTCGGGTTCAAGCAGGGCTGCGGCAAGAAGCCGCGCTGACGCCGCGCGGCGTCGCTAGTCCTCCCCGCCGACCCGGCCGCGGGG
>DATJXB010000143.1:0-10688 GCA_035500755.1 Thermoanaerobaculia bacterium
CGGGGCCCCGGCGGCTGAGGGTTGTGCGCGGCCCGCTCGGCCTCGCCGTAGCCGCTCGCCGTTCGATCGGACCGGACGATGACCACGATGCAGACGGCGGCCAGCACGACGAGGCCGAGACCGACCGCGAGATTCTTCATACGCATGCCAGATCCTCCAAGTGAGCAGGCTCTCGGCGGAGCAGCCGCTCAGAACACGCACGTTCGTCCGGCGCCGTCGGGCGGGTGGGATGTCCCGGACGCCGTTCAAGGTCGAAACGAGAGAGGCGAAGACGGCGACGGCGAGCCGCCGCCGAGGATGTCGGCCGTTCAAAACGAAGCTCCTTTCTCGAGTGATCGAAGGACGGGGGCGCGATCACCCGAGGAGGGGCACCGGGAGCGGATCACGGGGTGGTGTTCGAGTCTCGATGGCCCAGCAGAGGAGCGACGGTCTCTTCCAGCCGCTGCATGGTGACGGGCGTGGCGGGCGCCAGTCGCGCGCGCACGATTCCCTCCCGGTCGATCACGTAAGTCACCGGGAGCAGGCGGACCACTCCAAAGCCGTTGCTCGACGCCTCGGCCGCGATCGCGACCGGATACGTCACGGATTGCACGGCCTTCCGGACGGCGTCTCTCTCTCGAGAACGGTTGAGGGAGATTCCGACGATCTCCAGGCCGTTGTCGTGCTGGGCCTTGTAGAACTCCTCCAGGATCGGTGCTTCCTGCCGGCAGGGCTCGCACCATGTCGCCCAGAAATTCACGATCACGACCTTGCCGCGCTGCTGCATGAGGTCGAAGGTCGTGCCGCCGAGCTCGGGAACGACCAGGGCGGGAGCGGGCTGACCCACTTCGATCGTGGCCGCCCCGAGCGGGGCGGCCACGGCAGCCAGAGCGAGAGCGAACCATCCACGAGCAGCGTGCGACTTCATCGAGGGCCCTAGAAGCTGTAGCCGATCGAGAACTTGTAGTACTCCTTGGTCACGAGCTGGTTCCCGTTCATGTTCTGGTAAACCGGGAATCCGACCTGCGCGAACAGCTGGATGTCCGAATACGTGAACTGGATCGCCGGCGCGATGAGCACGCGCGTAAAGCCGGTGTTGTCCGTGTCGGCCTCATCCCCGGTGTCCCGCCAGCGCTGCGAGAAGAGGACGGTCAGAACCGGTGCGATCGACGACTTGCTCGAAAGTTGGCCCGCGTTGAAGTAGACCCCGGCCGCGAGGTCGACTTCGTCGCCCGGGCGATACCCGTTGCGCCACGTGAGTGCGTTGTCCCACAAGACCTGAGCGAACCACGCCCAGCTGTTGTCCTTGGTCAGGCTGCCCTGGTGATAGCCGCCGACCAGCGAGTTGACGCTTCCCGTCCCGATTTGATTGTCCCGGTCGGGTCCGGGGTAGGTGTAGTCCCCGGTTGGGAGCTTGAGTCCGAACGTGACCCCGGTGCACATGTCGTCCGAGAAACCGGAATAGACGCCGGTCAACCGAATGTCCCCGAGGCTGGTGTAGTGATAGGCGGCAAGTTCCCCATCGTCGCTCGTCAGAAAATAGCGATTCCAGACCGGCACGTTGGCCAGCACGCCCCACTTCGTGTTGAACATGTACTGGAAGTTGGCGTTGTAGAAATTCGTGCGGATCTGCTTGTCGTCGTTGTCTTCGGCGGGAGCCTTGGATGTACCGCTCCAATTCTGGTTCTGGTTCATGTAGTCGTACTCGAAGGAAGCAAACCCTCCTACCTGGATTGGACGCATGAGCCCCGATCCGACCTCGAACACGCCGCACCCGCAGGCGCAGGCGGCCGCTCGACCGGGAATCGCGAAGAGAAGGACTAAACACAGGACGCCGACGGCGGGGATGCCGCCCAGGCGCCACGCCAGGCGCGATTGGACTTTCAAGATGCCTCTCCTTTTTCGTGTTTTGCCGACTCACGGGAACGGGGAGTCAGCCGGCGCGGAGTGGCACCTTGTCGGGACAGCGAAGAAATGCCGATCGGAGGTTGGAGGCCCGCGACGTTTCCGCGGCCCTCGATCTCCGAGGAGGCCAGAGCCGGGTGGTCGGCGGAAGAACCACGGGGGCTTGACCGAACGGAGCGGGCACGATGTCCGCCCCATGCGAGCAACAGCGAAACTCGAGCCCTCCCGCGGCCGCAGCGCCCATTGGACAGCACGCCGCTCCGTTCGCGGCGACCTTCGCATGGGGACAATCGATCGGACAGCGCTGCGCCGAAAGGTCCAGGGACGCCACCGCGAGCCGCATCGCCACCGGGGCGAGGAGGAAGAGAAGGGCGAAGGCCGCCTGGCGCCGCATCGCGTGGATTCCATGACCGGATGGCCGCATCGCCCCCTCGAAATCAGAAGACGTAGGTCAGACCGGCGCTGTAGGTCGGCTGAATGTCCTGGATGCCGTTGAGGTTCTTCCAGACCGGGAACTGCGCTCCCATCCGCACGACGAAGCCGCGCGCGACGTGAATCGCGATGCGGGGGGTCAGATACAGGGACTGTCCACCGGTGTTCGGATCCTGGAGCCCCGACTGATCGACCTGATCCTCTTTCGCGTCGAGAAAGTTCACTTCGAAAAGCCCGTCGATCCAGTCGGCGATCTTCCGGTCGTAAACGACGTTGACCTGGAAGTTGTTGCCGTACCTGTAGCCCACGTCGTTGCGCCCCGTCCCGGTGTAGGCCGCCGAGGTGTAGATCGACGAGGCCGCGTCGAAGAGGTAGAGAAACGAGAGCCCGCCGGTCAGGTTCGTCGCGCCGGTACCCGGCTGGACGTGTTCGTCGAGGCGCTCGCCGTCCTCGGTCGCGTTGTTCTCGCCCCAGGGCGTCTTGACCGCGAACACCGCGGAAAGCCAGGCGCGGCGGCCGAGCCCCTGGCCGAAATTCGACGACCACAGGCGGGCGTAGACGTAGAAGGCCGGATCGCCGAGTCCGGTGGTGTTCTCGACGCCGTCGGTCGCGTTCTGATGCGCCCAGACGTAGGGCAGCTGCGCGACGAACGTGAGCCGTTCCTGCCACGAATAGGACATCGTCAGGGTCATCGTGTTGCGGACCTGAGCTTCGAAGTCGTCCGGAGGCCCTTCGCTCTGGTCGGACCGGCTCCAGTCGACGGCAAGCTTGAAGCCGGAGTGCGTGTACAGGCCCTGGCCGAGGGCGCTGAAGACGGGGTCGCTGCACCGGCACATCGAGCAGGCGAGCACCGAGTCGGGCGTGCAGAGCGCCGCGACGGCCAGCGCGGCCGCCGCGGAAAGAAACTTCCGCAGTCTCATGAAGACTCTCCTTTTTCTTGTTCTGGCGGTGGGGCCGGATCAGGAGAGTCGGAGCGGAACCGGATCGGGAACCTCGAGAGGGCGCACGATCGGCCGGGGCGACGAGGTGGATTCCCGGCGGCCCGCGAGGCCGGGTTGAGAGACGTCGATGCGGGCGCGGGGCGCGGAAAGCGAGCACCCCGCCGCCGGGGGCACGCCGTCGACGGCGCCCGCGCACGACTGGAGAATCGGGTGACTGGAGTCGGCGCCGAAAAGGCAGCACGTCATTCCGCGGTTCGACCCGGCGGAATGGCAAGTCCGGCCGCAGCAGGAGGCCTCCGGCCTCAGGCAGGGAACGAGCGAGCCGGCCGTCGGAACGACAGCCACGAAGAGCGCGAGGGCGAGCCAGCGGCGCACGCGGGGATTCTACACGCGGACGGATCCTCAGCCGGCGCTTGAGGATTCCTGAAGGCCCCGGTCCTCGGCGAGCGTGACGAAGGCGCGGCCTTCGTGGCCGAAGGCGAAGACGCCCGGGTGAAGCGCCTCGGCCACGATCTCGAGCGTCTCGACGAGCCGCGGGCCCGGGCGGTTGAAGAACTGATTCGCCTCGGCGAGGTAGACCCGCCCGGCGCGCGCCGCAGCCAGCTGCTTCCATCCCGGCAGCGACGTCAGGAGCCCGATCTCGCGCCGCACCCGATCGAGCGGAAAGCCGCACGGGAAGACGAGGACGGCGTCCGGGTCGGCCCGGCGCACTTCTTCCCATTCGATCCAGCCCGAGTGCCGCCCCGGCTCGCCGAAGAGGTCCTCGCCGCCCGCCATCCTTACGAGCTCCGGCATCCAGTTGCCGGCGGTCATCAGCGGCGCGAGCCACTCGACGGTCGCAACGCGGGGCCGAGCCGTGAGACGCGAAACGCGCGCCGCGATCGCGTCCATCCGGGCGCGCAGGCTCGCGACGAGACGCCGGCCCCGCTCCGGAGCGTCGAGCGCCGCCGCCACGCGCGCGACGTCGGCGAAGACGTCGGCCAGGCTTCCGGGGTTGAGCGGCACCAGTCGCGGCGGCTCGCCCGTCCAGCCCTCGAGCGCCGCCTCGACGTCCGCCAGCGACACCGCGCACACCTCGCACTGGACCTGCGTCACGATGTGGGTCGGAGCGAGCGCGCGGAGTCGTTCCGCGTCGACGCGATAGACCGAAAGCGCCTCGGAGAGGAGGGCGCCCACGGACCGGTGGATCTCCTCCGACGGTGCCGCAGGATCGAGCTTCGCCGACGTGCAGACCGGAACCTCGCCGACCTCCTCCGGATAGTCGCACTCGTGGGACCGGCCGACGATCGCGTCCGCGAATCCGAGCGCGGCGACGATCTCCGTCGCTGAAGGAAGCAGGGAGACGACGCGGGGCGGCGTCACACGAGCGCCCGAGCCGGCTCGACGTCGGCGAAGACGAAGCCGTCGCGGGCGACGACCTCGCCCGTCGCCGCGCGGACACGCCGGCGGAACATCGGGCCTCCGGTCGCGCACGTGTGGAACTCTCCGTTCTCGCCGCAGGGGTCGACCCCCGCGGGCAGATCCGCGAGGAACGCGGCGTCGAAGGCGCGGCCGGCGAACGAGGCCGGCAGAGCGCGCGGATCCACGCACACGACCGTCGCTTCGAGCCCTTCGGCCACCATGCGCTCCGCGAGTGACCGGGTGTCGCTGCCCCAGAGCGGAAACTCCGGCGCGATCCCGGAGCCCCGGAGCTGCCGCTCGCGGTAGGCGCGCACGTCTTCGAGGAAGAGGTCGCCGAAGACGACGCGCGTGATCCCGTCGGCGCGCGCCGCCGCCATGGCCTCGCCCATCGCGCCCTCGTAGTCCGCGTTCACGCAGGCCGGCGGGATCCACACCTTGCGGCACGGAAGGCCGAGGGCTTCGGCCTGGCGGTCGAGGATCTCCTCGCGCACGCCGTGCATCGAAACGCGTCCATACCCCGAAGTCAGCGTCGTCAGGAGACCGACGATCTCGACCTCGCCGCGCTCGCGGGCGACCGCGAGTGCGAAGGCGCTGTCCTTGCCCGTGCTCCAGGCGACGAGCGCCCGGGGTTTCACCGCGCCGCCCCGTCCCGGCGCTTCACATCGTGGTGAACGCGTCGCGGGCGATGCGCGAGCGGTCCTCTCGCCCCGGAGCCGACCCCGTCAAGAACGAACGGCCGCGTCCTCCTCCGGATCAGGCGCGGCTGTCCCACAGGACGTCCGGGACGCCGCACCGCTTGTTCTCGTGGCGCGCCATGACGAAGAGCGCGTCGGAGAGGCGGTTCAGGTAGCGCACGGTCCAGGCGCCGACGGCTTCCTTCCGCGACAGCGCCACGACCAGGCGCTCGGCGCGCCGGCACACCGTCCGCGCGACGTGGAGCTGCGCCGCGCCGGGCGAACCGCCGGGAAGGATGAAGTTCTCCAGAGGCGCAAGCTCTTCGGAGAGCCGGTCCATGAGCTTCTCGAGCGCCACGACGTGGCGCTCCTCGATCCGCGGGACCGGCCTCTTCGCCTTGTCCTCTTCCGGCATGCAGAGGTCCGAGCCGAGGTGAAAGAGCTCGTTCTGGATCGCCGCGAGAGGCCCCGCGAGCGCCTCGCTCAACCCCGACGCGAGCGCGACGCCGACGACGCTGTTCAGCTCGTCGACCGTGCCGTAGGCCTCGATGCGGAGCGCGTCCTTGCCGACGCGCTGGCCGCCCCCGAGGCCCGTCGTTCCGTCGTCGCCCGTGCGCGTGTAGACCTTCGTGATGCGCGGCATGCTCGCGGTTCCCGGCTAGAACTTTACGTCCAATCCCGCCGAAACCAGGCGCCCGGCGGCCGGATACCCCGCCGCCTCCTCGTACGCGTGGTTGGTCAGGTTGATCGCTCGCACGTAAGGGGCGAGGTTCGACGTCATCTGCCAGCGCGCGACGAGATCGACGCGCAGGTACGACGGGTCCGTGATCGGCGCGCCGGTTCCCGGGTCCGCGTCCGCGCGCGAGCCGACGTAGATCAGGCGCGGCGAGAGGTTCAGCGTCGGGATCGGCATCCAGCTCACCCCGAGCGTGGCGCCGTTCTTGGGCCGGCGCAGGAGCGGGTCGCCCGTCTCGACGTCTTCGGTCCTCAGGTACATGTACGTGACGTTGACCGCGAGCTCGGGAAAGAGCGTCTGCTGCCAGCCGAGCTCGGCGCCCCAGGTCCGGGCGTGGCCGATGTTGACGTCCCGCTGCGTGGTGAAGTCGTACACGATCAGGTCCTTCAGGTCGTTCCAGAAGAGGGAGACCTCGGCCTTTCCGTTGCCGACGTAGCGCTCGGCGCCCATCTCGGCGGACACCGACTTCTCGGGCTGCAGATCCGGGTTGCCCGAGAACGGATAGTAGAGCTCGCCGAGCGAGGGTGCGCGGAAGCCCGTGCCGCCCGAGGCGCGCACCTTCCAGAGCTTGTCCGCGGAGAGCCAGCTCACGGTCCCGCGCGGACTCCAGACGTCGCCGTAGGTCGAATAGTGGTCGAAGCGCAGCCCGGCCGTCACCGTGAACGCGCCGAACACGGCGGCATCCTGCGCGCCGAGGCCCCACTGGTTGGACGTCGCGCCGGCGAGGTTCACCCCGAAGTTGGAGCCGTCGTCGACCTTCCAGCGCTCCCACGATCCGAACGCCGTCAGCGTGTGGTCGCCGAGCTTCGCGGTGTCCGAAATGCTCGCCTGGTAAGTGCGCGCGTCCGTCTGCGACTCGTACCCGCCGGCGGTGTCGCGGTACGCCGGCTCGGACTGCACGCCGCCGAGGAGCACGTCGAGATGATTGTTCTCCGAGAGCGTGAAGTTGCCCGGAACCGACACGCGCGCCTCGTGCTGGAAGCTCTGGGCCGAGGACGGGTAGCCGAAGCCGCCGATGGGGCCCGGGGTACCGACCTGGCCGTCGAGAAGTCCCCACTCGACGCCGACCCGGCCGATGTCGCCGAGGCGAGCCTGGAGCGACGCCGACCCGTTGCGCTGGCGCCACTCCGAGTTCGGCCCGTTCCCGTCGAACGCGTCGTAGCGATAGCTCGCCGCCGCCGAAAACGGGCCTTCCCCTGCCGACACGAAGGCCGAGCCGTTCCCCTGTCCCTGGTTGCCGGCGTCGCCCGTGGCGCGACCCGAGACGCCCTCGGCGCCCGGGTGCGTGAAGATCTGGACGACGCCGCCGATGGCGTCCGAGCCGTACAGCGCGGAGAAGGGCCCGCGCGCGATCTCGATGCGGTCGATGTTTTCGGTCGTCATGCCCGACCAGTCGTAGCCGGCGAAGTACGGCGAGTTCATGCGCACCCCGTCGACGAGGACGAGCGTCTGCGTCGAGTTCGTGCCGCGCGTGAAGAGCGACGTCACCGACCCCGGAGTTCCCGATTGCACGACGTCGAGGCCCGGGATCGAGCGCAGCACGTCGGACACCACGACCGATTCGTGCTTCTCGAGCTCTTCGCGGGTGACGACGGTGATCGCGGAGCCGACGTCCTTCTCGTCTTCGGGCACCGAGGTCGCCGTGACGACGACGCTCTCGGAGGCCGGCGGAGGCTGTTGCGCGGACGCGGGGAAGGCGAGGAGCAGGAGCGCCGCGCCGAGGACCGCCGCCGAGAGCACGCGCTCGCGCCGCGAAAGCGCGTCGAGGCCGAAGAGCACCGCCGTGCCGAGCAGATCCGCGAACAGGGTGTTCCAGAAAAACGGCACCCCGGCGACGTAGCACGCGACGAGCCCCGCCGGCGTCTTGGGGTACGGAAGAGAGAGCCAGGCCATGAAATTCGACGTGAGGAAAAAGCCGACCGCGGCTCCAACCGAAAAAGCCGCCAGGCGCGGCGCGCCGGCCCGGGGCGAAAGGAAACGGCCGGCGAAGACGATCGCGGCAAACGTCAGATAGATGACGACGCGGCCGGCCGAGAATGCGGGGCGGCCGGTGCCGAAGTCGAGAAAGAAGTCCGACAGCGCCATCGCGCCGAGCGGCACGGCCCACGCCCACCGGCGCGGCAGCCGTGCTCCGGAGTAGAGCGCGATCGCGCCGAGGGCGACGAAATTCGGAGGATGGGGAATCAGGCGGGAAAGAGCGCCGAGAAGGACCAGCAGAACCGCGGTCGCCATTCGAACCTCCCGTTCGATCCGACGAAAGATCTCGGGCGATTCGAAAGGCGTCCCGCGCTCCGGAAATCGGAAGACGCGCCCCTCTCGTGGAACCCCGTCCGAGAAGCGTGTCGTCCGGCAGGTCTCCTGGCTTCCGGATCTTCCGCCTTCGGGCTCCTTCCCGGGAGCGCGACCGGCTCTTGCCGATCTCTCGCGCCCAGTGGATTGCCGCCCGAGGCGTCCCCGGTGACAGTGGCGGGGGCCGCGCGGGATTTTCACCCGCTTCCCTTGGCCGAACGAATCAAAGAACGACGCGTCGAAGGAGCGAGACGATAGCGCCTTCACGGAGGCGTTGCAACCTCCGCATAGAATGCGCCCCATGCGCGGCCCCGACTACACGCTGGATCTGGACCGCAGGCGCCGCGTGGGATTCCCCGAGGTCGTGCTCGCGCAGGGCAAGACCGCCGCGCAGATCGTCGAGATCTGCCGGCAGCTTTCGAAGGCTCACGACGTGCTCGTGACGCGCCTGCCCGCGGAGATGTGGGAGGAAGTCGCGCTGTCGCCGCTCCCCGGCCGCGCCGACTACGACCCGCGCTCGGGGACGCTGCTCGTCTCGGTCGGCAAGCCCATGCCGCGCGTCGACGCGTCGGTCGTGGTCGTCACGGCGGGCACGGCCGACACGGAAATCGCCGAGGAGGCGCGGCGCACGCTCGAGTACCTCGGAGTCGCCTCGACCCTCGTGCCGGACGTCGGCGTCGCGGGGCTGCTGCGCCTGCTGTCGCGCCTGGAGGAGATCGAGCGCGCCGACGTCCTCATCGTCTGCGCCGGCATGGAAGGATCGCTCTTCTCGGTCCTCGGCGGCCTCGTCGGCCGGCCGATCGTCGCCGTGCCGACCTCGCGCGGTTACGGCGCGGCGTTTTCCGGTCTGGCGTCGCTCCTCTCCGCGGTCAACTCGTGCGCCAACGGGGTGACGGCGGTCAACATCGACTCCGGGTACGCCGCCGCGATGGCGGCCTACCGCATTCTTTCAGGAGGACCCCGCCGATGGGATCGAAAGGAAAGCGCTCGCCCCACACCGCCGACGAGTACGTCCACGCCGCGGCGGTCGGCGTCGACCGCAAGAGGAAGAGGGCGCTCCTCGGCAAGCCGACGACGCCGGTAAAGGTCGGCAAGCGGACCACGGTCTCCGAGCTCCTGGACGCGTACCGCGAGGCGTCCTTTCAGGCGCGCGCGCTCGCCAAGGCCGCCCGCGTCTTCGACGCCATGATCCGCGACCGGCAGCGGCCGACGATCATGCTCGGCATGGCGGGCTCGCTCATCGCGGCGGGCATGCGCCAGGTCATCGTCGACCTGATCGAGAACAACATGGTCGACGTCGTCGTCTCGACCGGGGCGATCATTTCTCAGGACTACTACCAGGTCCGCGGCGGCCGCCATTACCACGGGCACCCGGAGGCCGACGACAAGGAGCTTCGCGACCTCTACATCGACCGGCTCTACGACACGTTCATCGACGAGGAGAAATACTGGGAGACCGACCTCGCCGTGTCGCGGTTCGCCGATGCGCTCGGCGGCAAGAGCCTCTCGTCGCGCGCGTTTCTGGCGCTGCTCGCCCAGGGCTGCAAGCACGACAAGGGCTCGATCCTCGGCGCGTGCGCGCGGCGCGGCGTGCCGCTCTTCGTCCCGGCGCTGAACGACTCGTCGATCGGCATCGGCCTGACCGAGCACTACCACCGCGCGCGCAAGGCCGGAAAGAAGCCGTTCGAGATCTCCTCGATCCGGGACAACTACGAGCTCACGCAGATCGTCGTGCAGAGTCCGGCGACGGCGGCCGTCTACGTCTCGGGCGGCGTCCCGAAGAACTACATCAACGACTCGATCGTCATGTCGTACATCTTCGGGATCGACACCGGCGGCCACAAGTACGCGCTGCAGGTCACGACCGACGCGCCGCACTGGGGCGGCCTCGGCGGCTCGACGCTCTCCGAGGCGACGTCGTGGGGCAAGGTCTCGAAGAAGGCCACGCACGAGATGGCGTTCGTCGAGACCTCGGTCGCCCTGCCGCTGCTCTACGGGTACGCCCTGCAGAAGGGCGCCGCGCGAAGAAGGAAAAGGCTCCAGTTCGCCTGGGACGGAGACATCCTGAAGGGGGTGACCCGGATCTGAGGCGACGGCCTCCGACCCCTCGGGAGAGAGAGTTCGGTCCCCCGACAAAAAATCGCCCCGGTCGAGCCGGGGCGTTTCTCGCCGGTCACGGCGAAGATCGGGGCGAGGGGTCTTAGAGAACCTCGCCCTTCAACGGCAGCTCGATGACCGCCTTCTCCTTGTCGGTCGTGTAGAGTTTGACCGTCCCATCGATCGCACCCTTCTTCACCTTGTCGGAGGCCTTGACGACGACGGTGTAGGAAA
>DATJXB010000144.1:0-14200 GCA_035500755.1 Thermoanaerobaculia bacterium
AGCCCGGCGCGGTCGTAGTGGTACGCGAGCAGGGCGGTCCCGTCGGGAAAGCGCGCTTCGAAGCGGTGGGCCGCTTCGTCGTGGTCGATCCGACTCGCGTCGCCGCCGGGCAGGTCCATCTTCCTCTTCGTCGCGACGGAGTATGGCAGCGTATGAAGTTGACCTCGAGTCGCTTTCGGTCGCCGGCGAAGAGCGGTTTCAGGAACCGCGGCGCGAGGGCCGACTCTCGTTAGGATGAGCTCCGACGGAGGGCGCGATGCCGGAAGGTGGAGTGACCCGGATGCCGCCGCGGGACGAGGTTCCCGACTACCTCGCGCTCGAGCGCACGTTCCTCGCGTGGGTGCGCACCGGCCTTTCCCTGATGGGTTTCGGATTCGTGGTGGCGCGGTTCGGACTCTTTCTGCGCGAGCTGCAGGCGGCACCGCAGGGCAAGTCCGCGGGATCGTCGAGCGTGTCGGTCCTGTTCGGAACCGCGCTGATCGTGATGGGGGTCGTCGCCAACCTCATGGCGGCCTGGCGCCACGGCCAGCTCGTCCGCCAGCTCGATCGCGGCGAGATCCCTCGTCCCGGTTCGCTCGCGGCCAACGTCGTCGTCGCGGTGATCCTCGCCCTCGTCGGCGTCGGCATGGCCGCGTACCTTCTGACCTTCCGAGGCGCGGCCGCGCCGTGGGTGGCTCCCTGAGCGCCACTCGCGGACGGGACTTGCGGTGAGGGGCGCGATCGCGGCCGCCCTCGTCGTGCTCGGCGCCGTCCTGGGCGTCGCCGCCGCCCCCGGCCCGGCGCCGACGCCGCCCGCCGTGGATCGGGCGGCCCTGACGGCGCAGGTGCGCGCGGAGATGCTCCATGCCTGGCGCGGCTACGAGCGCTACGCCTGGGGCCACGACGAGCTGAAGCCCCTTTCCCGCACGGCGCGCGACTGGCACCAGGAGTCGCTGCTGATGACCCCGGTCGACGCGCTCGACACGCTGCTCCTGATGGGCCTGAAGGCCGAGGCGGTGCGCGCGCAGACCCTCATCGTCGAGAAGCTCTCCTTCGACCGGGACGTCTCCGTCAAGAACTTCGAGATCACGATCCGCCTGCTCGGCGGCCTCCTCTCGGCGTTCCAGGCGACCGGCGATCCGCGTCTCCTGAAGCTCGCCGACGATCTCGGCACGCGCCTGCTGCCGGCGTTCGCGTCGCCGACCGGGATGCCGTACATGTACGTGAACCTGAAGACCGGGAAGACGTCCGGGGCAAAGTCGAACCCGGCGGAGATCGGCACGCTGCTGCTCGAGTTCGGGACGCTCTCGAAGCTGACGGGAAAGCCCGTCTACTACGAGAAAGCGAAAAAAGCGCTGACCGGGCTCTACGACCGGCGCTCGACGCTCGGCCTCGTCGGCGAGGAAATCGACGTCGAGACGGGAAAATGGCTCTCCCCGGCGAGTCACGTCGGCGGCGGCATCGACTCGTACTACGAGTACCTCCTGAAGTGCGGGCGTCTCTTCGGCGACGCCGAGTGCGCAGGCATGTGGTCCGAGAGCCTCCGCGCCTTGAACGCGCACCTCGCCGACGACGCGCCCTCGGGCCTCTGGTACGGCCAGGTGGACATGAATTCGGGGAAGCGCACCGCGAGCGAGTTCGGCGCGCTCCACGCCTTCCTGCCGGGCACGCTCGCGCTCGGCGGCGACCTCGAGCACGCCCGGCGGCTGCAGGAGTCGTGCTTCGCGATGTGGCAGCTGCGCGGGATCGAGCCCGAGCTCCTCGACTACCGGTCGATGCGCGTCACCGAGCCCGGCTATGCGCTCCGCCCGGAGATCGTCGAGTCGGCCTTCTACCTGCACCGGTTCACGAAGGACCCGAAGTACCTCGCCATGGGCCGCACGTTCTTCGAGGGTCTCCGCGCCCGCTGCCGCACGGACGCGGGGTACACCGTGCTCGAGAGCGTCGACACGATGAAGCAGGGCGACCTGATGCCGAGCTACTTCCTCGCCGAGACGCTCAAGTACTTCTATCTGCTCTTCTCCGAGGAGCCGGTCGACTTCGACGAGCTCGTCTTCAACACGGAGGCGCACCCGCTGCGCCGGACGTGGTGAGCCGCGACGGGGCGGCCGTTCCGGCCGGCGGGGGACTGCGCACGCTGCCGATCTTCCTCGCGTTCTTCGTCATGGGGTTCGTCGACGCGGTCGGGACGCTGGTCGGTTTCGCGAAGACCGAGTTCCGGCTCTCCGGGGCCGAGGCCGGGTTGCTGCCGTTCTTCGGCTTCGTCGCGTTCGCGCTGTTCTCGGTTCCGGCGGGCGTGGTCGCGGACCGACGCGGGAAGCGGTTTCTGCTGCTCGGGTCGCTCGCCGTCGTCCTCGCCGGGCAGCTCGTGGCGAGCCTGCCGTTGTCGAGCTACGGAAGGCTCCTCGGCGCGATCTTCCTGATCGGGGTCGGCATGGCGGCGCTCCAGGTCGCGGGCAATCCGATGATGCGGGACGTCAGCGCTCCGGGCCGCTACGCCCGCAACCTGACGTTCGCCCAGTTCCTCAAGAGCCTCGGCTCGATCTCCGGGCCCTACCTGACGACGCTCGTCGTCGCGCTCGGGCTGCCGTGGCCGCGCGTTTTCCCGCTCTTCGCGGCCGTGACCCTCGTGACGCTGCTCTCGTCCTTCACGCTGCCCGCGGGCGTGTCGGCGGCGGAGGATCGGCCCGCGAGCGTGGCGGCGAGCTTCGCGCTGCTGAAGGATCCCGCGGTCGCGCTCGCAGTGATCGGCATCTTTCTCTACGTCGGCGCGGAGGTCGGCTTGAACGCCTGGCTCGCGACGTATCTCGCGAAGACCTTCGGCATGGACCTCGCGTCCTCGGCCACGCGCCTCGGGCCGGGCCTCTTCTTCGTCGCGCTCTCCGTGGGGCGTCTGCTCGGCTCCGTCGTCCTGAGCTTCCTCGACGCCCGCCGGTTCTTCCGCGTGAGCGCGGCGCTCGGCCTGCTCGGCCTCGGGCTCCTGGTTCTCGGCGGGGAGGCCGCGGCGCTTTCGGGGATCGTCCTCTGCGGCCTCGGCTTCGCCAACGTCTGGCCGCTCGTTTTCTCGCTCACCATCGAGCATCGGCCCGAGCAGAGCGGCGCGCTGTCCGGACTGATGTGCATGGCGATCTTCGGCGGCGCGGCCCTGCCGGCGCTGATGGGCGCCGCGGCCGACCGCGCGGGCGTCCGGCTGGCGTTCGTCGTGCCGCTCGCGTGCTTCGCGTACCTGACGGCGCTGGCCTTCGGGGGCCGCCGGAGGGCGGCGTGACCGACGCGCGCGTCGTCCTGACGCTCGACGCGGGCGGGACGAGCTTCCGCTTCGCGGCGATCGCGGGCGAGCGCGAGGTCGGGCCCGGCGTCACGCTGCCGTCGCGCGCCGACGACCTGACGGCGTGCCTCGCCCAGATCGTCGAGGGCTTCTCGCGCGTGCGGGCGGACGCGGGCGGCGCGGTCGCCGCGCTGTCGTTCGCGTTCCCCGGGCCGGCCGACTACGCGGCCGGCGTCATCGGCGACCTCGGCAACCTCCCCGGGTTCCGCGGCGGCGTGGCTCTCGGGCCGATGCTCGAGGATCGATTCGGCGTTCCGGTCTACCTCAACAACGACGGCGACCTCTTCACGCTCGGCGAGGCGCTCCACGGCCTGCTCCCCGAGGTCAACCGGCGCCTCGCGGAAGCGGGCAACCCGAGGCGCTACCGGAACCTGCTCGGCGTCACGCTCGGCACGGGTTTCGGCGGCGGCATGGTGCGGGATGGGGAGCTGTTCCTCGGCGACAACGGCGCCGCGGCGGAGATCTGGCTGGTGCGGAACAAACTCGACCGCGGCGCTCCGGCGGAGGACGGGGTCGGCATCCGCGCCGTGCGGAGCGTCTACGCGCGTCTGGTCGCGCTCGCGCCGGCCGACGTCCCGGAGCCGAGCGCGATCGCCGCGATCGCTCGCGGGGAGGCGCCGGGGGACGCGGCCGCGGCGCGGGAGGCGTTCCGGCGGATGGGAGAGGTCGCCGGCGACGCGATCGCCAACGCGCTCACGCTCGTCGACGGCCTCGTCGTCGTGGGCGGAGGACTCGCCGGGGCCGGAGCGCTCTTCTTGCCCGCGCTCGTCCGGGAGCTCAATGGCACGCTCGAGTTTCTCTCGGGACAGAACGTACCGCGCCTCGAGCTGACCGCCTTCAACCTCGAGGACGAAGAGGAGCGCGCCCGCTTCCTGTCACCGAGCGCCCGTGCGGTGCGCGTTCCGGGCTCGACGCGGGAGGTTCCCTACGACCCCGAGAAACGGACCGGCGTTGGCCTCTCGCGTCTGGGGACGAGCCGCGCGGTCAGCCTCGGTGCGTACGCCTGGGCGCTCCGGAAGCTGGACGCGCGTGGGACGCCGGTGTCGGGCTGAGGCCGCCTAGTCCGTCCAGCGAACGCCGACCCGGGCGCCCAGCCGTGCGCCCGGGTAGTAGTAGGGAACCGCCCCGCCGTCGAAGCCCGTCAGGGCGTAGCCATACTGCGCGTAGCGAGCGTTGGTCAGGTTCAGGAGATCGAACCAGACGTTGAGCGGCCCGAAGTCGCGGTTGGCGCGAAAGTTGACGACCGACGCGTTGCCGAGCGGAAAGACGTCGGCGTCGTCGAGATAGCGCCCCGCCATCCACGTCCAGTCGAGCTCGACGCGGATGCCGCCTGGCAGCTGAGCGGTGACGCCGGCGAGCAGGAGGTGCTGGGGGATGTTCTTGAGCTGCGCGCCTGGAGTTGCCGACTCGACGTCGCTCACCCGCGTCCACGCGTAGGAGACGACGGGCGACAGGTACGGTCCGACGGCGACGCGGACCGAGGCCTCCACGCCGCGGTGCAGGCTCTGGCCGATGTTCTGGTACGTGAACGTCGCCGGATCGAAGTCGATCTCGTCGCGGACGCTCATGCGATAGGCGAGCGCCTGCCACTGCCAGCCGCGGCCCTCCTGCGAGACGCCGACCTCGAAGTTCTGCGCGCGCTGGGGCACCAGGCTCGGGTTGGAGACCGTGAACGTGTTGCCGGAGAAGTCGTCGAAGGGATGCGGATCGAAGAGCTGGTCGAGGGTTGGCGCCTTGAAGGACTGCGAATACTGGAAGTAGACGGCGACGGGCGCGACGGACAGGTTGCCGATCCGATAGTTCACGCCGGCGCGCGGCGACCAGGCCTCGTTGCGCGCCTGCCCTCCGGCGACCGGGAAGTCGTCCGAGAGCCGATCCCAGCGCACCCCGGCGGAGAGGCGCAGACGGGACGTCGGGCTCCAGTCCGACGTCAGGAAGACGGCTTGGCGCCCGCGGGAGCCGTCTTCGCCGGTGACGATCGGTCCGGCGTCGCCTTCGTCATCGACGAAGCGGTAGCTCGACCGGAGCGTGTCCCGCGCGAGCTCCGCGCCGAGGCGCGCTTCGCCGGACCCGCCGAAGAGCGCGTAAGCACGCTCGCCTTCGACGATGACCCCGGCCGTGCCCGAGTGCAGATCGCGCAGCGTGCGATTTCCGAGGCCGGGCGCGACCGGAAGGGTCTGGAGAACGTCGGCCTGGCGCGCCGCTCCGTAGAGCGTGGCCTGGAATGGAATCGGCCCGGCGTCCTGTCGGTACGTGAGCGCCAGCCGCCCGCGATTCTCCTGCGTGTTGTCGAAACGGTACAGCGGATCGGAGACGCGGTCGTCGTTCGCGAACTGCATCCGGTCGAGCGCGCCCGGATCCTCGCGGTGGGTGGCGTTGCCTTCGGCCGCGAGCGTCCACTGGCCCGCGGCGAGCGGCCCGTTGAGCGAGAACCCGAACAGTCCCGTGCGCTCGGCGTTGTGGTCGCGAGACCCGTCCGTCCGCACGTACGTGCCGCCGAGGCCGCCGTCAAATCCTCCCCGCGCGAAGTCCCACGAAGCACCGGCCGCCGCGGTGCCGTAGCTCCCGGCCGAAGCCGAGGCCGCGAAGCGAGCGGAGCCGTCGGCCGGCCGTTGCGTGAAGACCTGGATCACGCCGCCCATCGCGGCGTCGCCGTACAGAGACGACCCGGGGCCGCGGAGCCCCTCGATCCGATCGACGTTCCCGGCGCGCACGTTGCGCCAGTCGGCAAGGCCCGACTCGACGTCCTGGACGGGCACGCCGTCGACGCGCAGCTGAACGTAGTCGGCCTCGCCGCCGCCGAAGAAGCCTCGGGACATGACGATCGGCGGGGGTCCGCCGAACGCGCCGGAGAAAAGGGCGTGAAAGCCCGGCAGGTAACCGACGAGCTCGCCGAGGTCGTTGGCCGGCAGAGCGGCGATCTGCGGGCGCGTCAGGACGGAGACGGACGCCGGGATTTCGCTCGCGGCTGCCGGACCTCTCTCGGCCGTGACGACGACTTCTTCCCGCACCGGAGGCGGCCCGGGGAGCCGTGGCGCGGCCGAGGCGGCGGGGGAGACCAGCAGCCAGAGCCAGAGAAGCGGTGTCGGAATCAAGATCGCGTGGTGGCGGAACGCGAGCGGCGCTCAGTCCTTGTCGAGGTACTCCTCGGGCACGTCGTCCTCGGGCACCTCGCGCGTCGTCACCTCGGCCTCGTCGGCGTCGGGCGCGTTCTCGACGCCGCTGACGACCTCGGCCTCGTAGGACTGTCCCTCCTCGAGAAGCTCTTCCACGCTCTCCGAGTCGGCGATCTCGGATCGCGAGATGCCCTCGACGTCGCCGGACTGCCCGCCGGACTCGGCGCCCAGGCCGCGGCGCCAGCTCTCGTCGGGGAGAGCCCGCGGGCGCTCGCTCGAACCGCGGACGGCCGCGACGGCGCGGGCCTTTTTCCGGGGCGCGGCGGCGCGCTTCGTCGCGCGCTTGCGGCTCGCGGCCTTGCGCGGGCGAGGCCTGCGTGCGGACTTCTGTCGCGCGACGGCGCGCTTGCGGACCGCCGGGCGCCGCTTCGGCGACTTCTTCGCCTTCGCCTTCGCTCTTGTCTTCGTCTTCGCCGGTTTCTTCTTCTTGGGCTTCATGGCTCGATCCTATCCGTCTCGGGAGATCTCAAGGGAACTCCTCTTCCCAGAACTCGTGGCTGCCGCGCTCGCCGCGGGCGCGCCGCTCGTTCTCGGTCGCGCGCAGCTCGACGCGCCGGATCTTGCCGGAGATGGTCTTGGGCAGCGCCGCGAACTCGAGGCGGCGCACGCGCTGGAACGGCGCGAGGCGCCGGCGCGCGAAGGCGAGGATCGAGGACGCCGTCTCGCGCGAGGCGTCCCAACCCGGCTTCAGCACGACGACCGCCTTGGGCACGCAGAGGCGGACCGGGTCCGGGCTCGGAATGCACGCGGCTTCGGCGACGGCGTCGTGCTCGAGGAGGGCGCTCTCGAGCTCGAACGGGCTGATCCGGTAGTCCGCGCTCTTGAAGACGTCGTCGGAGCGGCCGACGTACCAGAGATACCCGGCGTCGTCGCGGTACGCCGTGTCGGACGTGCGGTAGTAGGCGCCGCCGAGAACCGTCGCGTTGCGCTCGGGATCGCCGTCGTAGCCGGCCATCATCGGCGCGGGCCGGGGCTCGAGGTGAATCGCGATTTCGCCCTCCTTCGCGGGACGGCCGTCCTCGTCGAGAAGGGCGATGTCGTAGCCGGGGAGCGGCCGCCCCATCGAGCCGGGGCGCACCGGCTGCCCGGGGCTGTTGGCGATCTGGCACGTCGTCTCGGTCTGGCCGTAGCCGTCGCGGATCGTCAGACCCCACGCCTCCCGCACCTTCGCGATGACTTCCGGATTCAACGGCTCGCCGGCGCCCGCGACTTCGCGCAGCGCCATCGGGTGCGCTTTCAGGTCCTCGAGCACGAGCATGCGCCAGACCGTCGGCGGCGCGCAGAGCGTCGAGACCCGGTGCGCGGAGAGCAATGCGAGGGTCGCCCGCGCGTCGAAGCGCGCCGCGCCCGGCACGAAGATCGACGCGCCGGCGTTCCACGGCGCGAAGAAGGAGCTCCAGGCGTGCTTGGCCCAGCCCGGCGAGCTGATGTTGCAGTGCCGGTCGGACTCGCCCATCCCGATCCAGTACATGGTCGAGAGGTGCCCGACCGGGTAGCTGCGGTGCGTGTGGAGCACGAGCTTGGGCTGGGCCGTGGTGCCCGACGTGAAATAAAGGAGCAGCGGATCGTCGGCGCGCGTCGCGCCGTCGGGCCGGAAGTCGGCACGCTCGCTCCCGGCGTCGTCGAGCGAGCTCCAGCCCTCGGCGCGGCCGCCGACGAGGACGCGCCGGAAATCCCCGGGAATCGCCGCGATCCTGTCGACGCCCGCCGCGTCGGTGACGACGGCCCGCATCCGCCCGCGCTGGATCCGGGCGGCGAGGTCGGCGGACGTCAGCAGCGTCGAGGCGGGGCTGACGACGGCGCCGAACTTCATGGCGCCCAGGGTGAGCTCCCAGAGCGGCGCGACGTTGGGGAGCATCACGAGGATCCGATCGCCGCGGGAAAGGCCCTGGCGCCGGAGGAAGCTCGCGACGCGGCCGGACGCCTCGGACAGCGCCGCGAAGCTCCGGCGCGTTTCGGATCCGTCGTCGCCGACGACGCGCAGCGCCTCGCGTTCGTTGCCGCGCGCGAGAACGTCGAAGTGGTCGAACGCCCAGTTGAACTCGGAAAGCTCCGGCCAGCGAAAGAGCGCGCGGGCGCGGTCGTAGTCCTCGCGGTTCTCGAGCAGAAAATTCCGGGCGCGCAGGAAGGACTCAGTGGCGCTCATCGACGCAGGGCCGAGTGTAATCCAGCGCGGCGGGACCGGCGGCGTCAGCTCCGGTAGTCGGCGTTGAGCGAGACGTAATCGTGGCCGAGGTCGCTCGAAAGAACGCGCGCGGAGGCGCTGCCGGCGCCGAGGTGAACGGTGATCGGCACGCGCTCGCGGGCGAAGAGTTTCGCGGCGTCCCGCTCGCGGTAGGCGGCCGGCGTGCCGCGCTCGACCAGACAGAGGCCGGCGACCGCCAGGCGCGCGCGGCCCGGGGCGACGCGGGCGCCGCTGCGTCCCACCGCCGCGAGGATGCGGCCCCAGTTGGGGTCGCCCCCGTGAAGGGCCGTCTTCACCAGGGGCGAAGTCGCCACGGCGTGGGCGGCGAGCCTGGCCTCGCGGAGGCTCGCGGCGCCCTCGATCGTCACTTCCATGACCCTCGTGGCGCCTTCGCCGTCGCGGACGATCCGCCACGCGAGCTCGCGGCACACGGCGGTCAGCGCCCGCTCGAACTCGGCGGCGACCGGGCCGCCTTCCTCGAGCGGGGGCGCGCCGAGCTGGCCCGAGGCGAGCAGGAGGACCGTGTCGTTGGTCGACGTGTCGCCGTCGACGGAGATCGCGTGGAAGCTCTCGTCGGCGGCACGCCGCAGGGCCGCCTTCAGGAAACCCGGCGACGCGGGCGCGTCGGTCAGGATGAACGCGAGCATGGTCGCCATGTCGGGATGGATCATGCCCGCGCCCTTGGCGAACCCGACGACGCGCCCGCGCCGCGCGCCGGCACGGAAGGTTGCCGCGGCGACCTTCGGTCCGACGTCGGTCGTCAGGATGGCGTGCGAGGCGGCGTCGAGCCCGGCCGGCGACAGTCGGGCGACGGCGGCCGGCAGCGCCGCGCGGACGCGCGCGTCGGGGAGGACGACCCCGATGACGCCGGTGGAGGCGAGAAAGACGCGCTCGGGCGGGCAGTGCAGCAGCTCGGCGGCGCGACGCCGCACGCGCCGGGCCGCGTCGGTCCCGGGCCGGCCGGTGATCGCGTTGGCGCAGCCGGCGTTGACGACCACGGCGTCGACGCGGCCGCCGCTCGCGCGCAGCGCGGCGCGGGAGAGGACGACGGGGGCCGCGGGGAAGCGGTTGCGCGTGAAGAGGGCCGCGGCCGCCGCGCCCTTCTCGCAGACGACGAGCGCGAGGTCCGGCCGGCTCTTGCGGACGCCCGAGCGCACGCCCGAGGCGACGAAGCCCGCCGGCAGCCTCACCGCCGCCTCCGGGCCGCGGCGATCCACCGGGACGCCGCGCACGCGGCCTGCCGCACGCGGACGGGCGACGTGCCGCCGAGGACGCCGCGGCGCGACAGCGCCCGGTCGAGGTCGAGGGCCGAAAGATCGCGCGCCTCGACCCCGTCTCCCGGCGCGAGCGCGGCGAGCGTCGTCCCGGCGCGGCGCGCGCGGGCGAGCCGGCGTCCAACCGCCGCATGGGCACGCCGGAAGGGCACGCCGCGCTCCGTGAGCGCGTCGGCGAGATCGGCGGCGAAGAGACGTTCGTCCGAGGCGGCGGCGCGCATCGCGGCGCGGTCGAGCCGAAGAGAGACGGCGAGCTCGGCCACGGCGGGGAGCACCGCGGCGAGCGTCTCGCGCAGCCGAAACACGGGCTCCTTGTCGAGCTGGAGGTCCTTGTCGTAGGCGAGCGGCAGACCCTTGAGCAGGGCGAGGAGTCCCGCGAGGTCGCCCGCGGCTCGCGCGGCGTGGCCCCGGACGAGCTCGAGCAGGTCGGGGTTCTTCTTGTGGGGCATGCGCGACGAGCCGGTCGCGAGCCGGTCGGGCAGGGCGAGAAAGCCGTGCTCGTCGGAGGAGAACGCGATGACGTCTTCGGCGAAGCGCGACAAGTGCGACAGCGCCGTCGCGCCGGCGTGGAGGTAGTCGACCAGCGCGTCCCGGTCCGAGACCGCGTCGAGCGAGTTCGCGGTCGGGCGCGCGAAACCGAGGCGGCGGGCGAGCGCGCGGCGGTCGACCGGAAGCGGCGTGCCGGCGAGGGCCGCGGAACCGAGCGGGCACTCGTCCGCCCGGGCGAAGGCGTCGTCGAACCGCGAGACGTCGCGCCGCAGCATCTCGACGTAGGCGAGGCACCAGTGGCCGAACGTCACCGGCTCGGCGCGCCGCGCGTGGGTGTAGCCGGGCATCGCCGTGGCCGCCTCGGCGCCGGCGCGGCGGGCGAGGGCCTCGGCGACGTCGAGCAGGCCGCGGCGGCCTTCGGCGAGAGCGCGTTTGACCCAGAGCCGGAGGTCGAGCGCGACCTGGTCGTTGCGCGAGCGGCCCGAGTGGAGCTTCCCCGCGAGCGGGCCGACGTGCCGCGCGAGCGCGGCCTCGACGTACGAGTGGACGTCCTCGTGTCCGCGGCGCGGCGCCGCCCGCCGGGAGACCCGGGCGAGCCCCGCGGCCAGCCGCCGCGCCTCGCGCGCGGACAGCACGCGCGCCCGCCGCAGCGCGCCGACCCAGGCGATCGAGCCCTCGACGTCTTCGGCGAGCAGGGCGCGGTCGAAGGCGAGGGAGTCGTTCAGGCGCGACAGCCGCGCCGACGCCGCTTCCTCGAATCCGCCGCCCCAGAGGTTCGTTCGGGCCGTCAACGGCTGCCCGCCGCGCTCTGGACCGGCTGGGGCGCCAGACGCCGGCGGCCCCGGTGCGGCAGGCCGAAGAGCCGGATGAAGCCGGCCGAGTCCGCCGCCGTGTAGCCGGTCATGTCGAAGGAGGCCAGGCCCGCGTCGTAGAGAGCGCGGGGCGAGGAGCGGCCGCAGACCGTCGCCGAGCCCCGGTAGAGCTTGAGCGTCACGCTGCCGCTCACCGGCTCGCAGACGCTCTCGAAGAACGCGTCGAGTCCTTCGCGCAAGGTCGTGAACCACTGGCCGAAGTAGACGAGCTCGGCGTAGCGCAGCGCCAGGCGCTCCTTTTCGTGCGCCGCGTCGCGGTCGAGCGTCAGGGCCTCGAGAGCGCGCAGCGCCGCGACCAGGAGCGTGCCGCCGGGCGTCTCGTAGACGCCGCGCGACTTGATGCCGACGAGGCGGTTTTCGACGATGTCCGCGCGGCCGACGCCGTGGCGGCCTCCGATCGCGTTGAGCCGCGAAATCAGGCGCGCCGGCGA
Organism: Thermoanaerobaculia bacterium; assembly: GCA_035500755.1. Classification (GTDB taxonomy): domain Bacteria; phylum Acidobacteriota; class Thermoanaerobaculia; order UBA5066; family Gp7-AA6; genus DAHUXD01. The sequence goes on from DATJXB010000144.1 coordinate 11,735, forward strand.
GAGGCGCTCGCCGTCGACGGCAACCGGCCGTCCCGACTCGAAGGCGATCGTGACGCGCTCGGCCCGGTCCGGCGCGTCTTCGGGCGCGGCGGTGAGACGGTAGAGCGACGCCTCGGGCTCCCAGGCCGGATCCTCGAGGCGGCCGCCCTCGTGCGAGAGGTGCCAGAGGTTGCGGTCCCGCGAATAGGGGTCGCGCTTGGTTGCCGCGACCGGGATGCCGCGGGCGGTGGCGTAGTCGATCGCGTCCTCGCGCGAGACGATGTCCCACTCGCGCCACGGCGCGATGACGGAGAGCTCGGGGGCGAGCGCCTGGTAGGCGAGCTCGAAGCGGACCTGGTCGTTGCCCTTGCCCGAGCAGCCGTGCGCGAGAGCGTCGCAGCCGGTCTGGAGGGCGATTTCGACCTGCTTGCGCGCGATGAGCGGGCGCGCCGTGGCGGTCCCGAGCAGATACTCCCGCTCGTAGATCGCGCCGGAGCGCAGGACCGGGAAGAGGTAGTCGCTCGCGAACTCCTCACGCAGGTCGAGGAGATGAAAATCGGCGGCGCCCGTGCGTCGCGCCTTCTCGGCCAGGCCGGAGGTTTCCTCTTCCTGGCCGACGTCCGCGGCGACGGCGACGACCTCGCAGCCGTAGTTCTCGCGCAGCCACGGAATGATGATCGAGGTGTCGAGGCCGCCCGAGTAGGCGAGCGCGACGCGGCGGACGGTTTTCATCGGGGCGGCTCCTTCAAGACGGTTTCGAGGGTCCGGACGAACGCGGCGAGCGCCGTCCGCGGGACGACGTACGGGGGGAGCAGGCGCAGCACGGTCTGCCGCGCCGTGCCGACGACGAAGCCCTGTTCGAGGAGTCGGCGGGCGACCGGACCGGCCTCGCGGTCGAGCTCGATGCCCCACATCAGGCCGCGGCCGCGCACCGCCACGACCGCGGGCGTGCGGCGCTGCAGCCGTTCGAGCGCGACGGCGAGCCACGCGCCGAGGCTCCGGACGCGGCCGAGGAGGTCGTCTTCCTCGATCGTGTCGAGGAGGGTCAGGCCGAGGCGGCAGGCGACGGGGTTTCCGCCGAAGGTCGAGCCGTGCTGCCCCGGAGCGATGACGGCGTCGAAGGCGGCCCCGAGCAGCGTCGCGCCGAGGGGCAGGCCGCCGCCGAGGGGCTTGGCGAGCGTCAGCACGTCGGGCCGGACGCCGGCCTCCTCGAAGGCGAAGAGGGTTCCCGTGCGACCGAGCCCGCACTGCACTTCGTCGAAGACCAGCGTGGCGCCGAACCGGTCGGCCAGCGCGCGCGCCGCGCGAAGGTACGCGGGCGTCAACGGGATCACGCCTCCCTCGCCGAGCACCGGCTCGAGAAAGATCACCGACGTCCGGTCCGAGACGGCGGCGGCGAGCGCGCCCTCGTCGTTGGGCGGGAGGAAGCGGACGCCGGGAAGCAGCGGAGCGAAGGGCGTCCGGTACGCGGCGTGGCCGGTGACCGAGAGCGCGCCGAAAGTCCGGCCGTGGAAGCTCTCTTCGAGCGCGAGGACCTCGGAGCGGCCGGGGTTGCGGAGGCGCCCGAACTTCAACGCGGCCTCGTTGGCTTCCGTGCCGCTGTTGCAGAAGAACGAGCGCGACAGCCCCGAGGCCTGCGTCAGGCGCTCGGCGAGGCGGCCCGGCGCGGGGTGGTAGTAGAGATTGGACACGTGCCAGACGTTGCCCGTCTCGGCGCGCAGCGCCCGGACCAGACGCGGGTGCCGGTAGCCGAGCGCGTTGACCGCGATCCCGGCGAGCAGGTCCCAGTAGCGGCGGCCGTCGGCGTCGACGAGCCGCGCACCGCGGCCGGTCCGCGGGTGAAAGGGCGCGCGCGCGTACGTCGCGGCGACGTGGGCGCGCTCGCGCTGCTCGACGGCCGCGGGCGCCTCAAGCGGCGACAAGCGACGTTCCTCCCCGGCCTCCGGAGAGCGCCTCCTCGCGGCGGCCCGGACCCGCGATGACGACCTCGCCCACACCGGCGTCGGCGGCCTCGAGGCAGGCCGCGAGCTTCGGGCGCATCCCGCCGGTGACGGCGGGGCCCTCGAGGAGCCGCCGCGCGGCGGCCGCGTCGAGCCGCTCGAGGCAACGGCCGGCCTCGTCGGCGACGCCCTCGACGTCCGTCAGGAAGAGGAGCCGGCGGGCGCCGAGCGCGCAAGCGACGGCCGCCGCCGCGGCGTCCGCGTTGACATTGAGCGGGCCGCCGTGCGGTCCACGGGCGAGCGGCGCGACGACGGGCAGGCGGTCGAGCGCGAGGCGGGATTCGAGCGGCCAGGGCGCGACGCGCATCACGCGCCCGACGAAGCCGAGATCCACGCCACCGACCGGAGGGTGGAAGTCGGCCTCGAGGAGTCCGCCCGCCGCCCCCGAGAGCCCGACGGCGTCGGCGCCGGCGCGGCGCAGCTCCCGGACGAGGCCGCCGTTGACCTCGCCGGCGAGCGCGGCAACGACGACCTCGAGCGTCGCGGC
>DATJXB010000145.1:0-6115 GCA_035500755.1 Thermoanaerobaculia bacterium
GAGGCCGGGTCAGGAGCGCGGCCACGAGGGCGAGCTTCTGCTTCATGCCGCCCGACAGGGCGCCCGCGAGCCGGCGGCCGAAGCGGTCGAGGCCGACGCGCGCGAGCAGATCGGTGGCGCGGCGCTCCGCCTCGTCGGCGGGCACGTCGTAGAGACGCGCGCGCAGCGTCAGGTTCTCGTCGATCGAGAGGTCCTCGTACATCGCGAAGCGCTGCGGCACGAAGCCGAAGGTGACCGACGCGTCGCGCTCGAGGCTGCCGGAGGTCGGGGCGAGCAGACCCGCGACGATGCGGAAGAACGTCGTCTTCCCCGCGCCATCCGGCCCGATCAGCGCGAACATCTCGCCCTCGCCGATCTCCAGGTCGATCCCTTTCAGCGCCCGCGTGGCGCCGAAGGTCTTCACCAGCGCGCGCGCGCGAATCACCGCGCGGCCGCTCCGGGAGGAATGGCGACGTCGGCCGGCTGGCCCGGCACGAGCGGCTCCTTCCAGCCGAGGTCGAGGTCGATCTTCGCGGCGTAGACGAGGTTGACCCGCTCGGCCCGCGTCTCGACCGGCTTGGGCGTGAACTCCGGATCCGGCGAGATCTCCGCGACGTGCGCCGGGAACAGGCGCCCCGGAAAGGCGTCGACGGCGACCGTCGCCGCCATCCCCGTCCGCACCTTGCCGAGCTTGGGCTCGGGAATGAACGTCCGCACGTAGAGACGGTCGGCGAAGGCGAGCGTCAGCGCCGGCTGCCCCGCGCTGAGCAGCAAGCCGGGCTCCGCGATCCGGTGGAGCACCACGGCGTCGGCCGGCGCCCGCAGCTCCGATTCGCGGGCCAGAGTCTCCGACTGCGCGAGCACGCTCTTGGCGCGGTCCCGGTCGAAGCGCGCCTGCTCCGTCTGGAACTTGCGGAAGCCTTCGTTGGCCAGGCGCAGGCGCTCCTCGCTCGACTGCAGCGCCGCCTGCGCGCGGTCGAGCGCCGTCTTCGCGACGTCGAAGTCCTGCCGGCTGCCGATCTTCTTGTCGAGAAGCGTCTGCTGCCGGTCGAGCTCGCGTTTGGCGAGGTCGACCGCCGCTTTCTTGTCGGCGACGTCGGCCTGCGCGGCCTGGATCTCCGGCGGCCGGCTGCCTTCCGCCATGTCCTGGTACTTCGCTTCCGCCGAGCGCAGCCCCTCGCGGTCCCGGTCGACGGCGATGGCCGTCTCGCCGAGGTCGAGACGCACGAGGACGTCGCCGGCCTTCACGCGGTCGCCTTCGCGCACCCGGACTTCGAGGACGCGTCCGGCGACCTTCGGCCCGACGTCGACCAGCGGCGCCTCGAGGCGTCCCTGGAGATGGATGACCCCGTCGTCGTTTCCGCGGCAGGCCGTCAGCGCGGCGGCGCCGACGCCGGCCGCGAGGAGCGCCAGAAAGGCACGCGCGCGCATCAGTTCTTCTTCCCCTTCCGAGCCGCGCCGTCGGCCCAGATGTCGAGGACCGTGTCGAGGTATCGGTCGAGCGGCATCGGCTCCTCCAGAATCTCCATCACGTGCTGCAGGAAGACGTACGAGTGCAACGTCGCCAGAAACGCCAGCGCCCCGGCGCGCGGGTCCTTCAGGCGCAGGTTGCCGCGTCGGACGGCGCGCTTGAGGTAGTCCTCGAGGCAGCGCAGGTTGCGCTGCGGCGGCGTGGGCCGAGCGGTCGGGTCGAAGGGCAGCGGCAGGCGGCCCACGCCCGGCACGGTCTTGAAGTAGACCCAGCGCGCGACGACCTGTCGCATCTTCGACTCGAGAAACGGGACCATCGTTTCCGCCACGCGGCGCAGGACGGGTCGGGGATCCTCGCTGCCGTTGCACGCCTCGAGAAAGGCGAGCGGCAGCATCTCGGGCTCGGCCTCGCCCATGCACGCGACGAAAAGGTCGCGCTTGGTCGGCGCGTGGCGCAGCAGGGCCGCGGCCGAAACGCCAAGGCGCGCGGCGATGTCCGAGAGCCGGGCGCCCTCGAAGCCGCGCTCGACGAACGTCTCGCGCGCGGCGGAGAGAACATCGGACCGGGTGACTCTGGCGGCGCGTCCCATAAGTAAATAACTATATAGTAATTTATAAATTGGCAGTCAATCCCATTTTGTAACTTATGATATATAGTTAAACAGGTTACAAGTGATGTCCCAACTGATACCCAAACTCGTCTCGGTCAACGTCGGACGGCCGCGCACGATCGAGGTCGCGGGCCATCCCGTCACGACCGGCATCTTCAAGGAGCCGGTCCCCTCGCGCGTCCGGATCGGGCGCACCAACGTCGAGGGAGACGCGCAGGCGGACCTCACGGTCCACGGCGGCCCGGACAAGGCGGTCTACGCCTACGACGCCTCCGCCTATACCTACTGGCGCGCCGCGCTCGGGCGCGAGCTCGCGTCCGGACACTTCGGCGAGAACCTGACGGTCGAGGGCCTGCCGGAGACCGAGGTCCGTCTCGACGACGTCTACCGCGTCGGCGGCGCCGTCCTCCAGGTTTCGCAGCCGCGCACGCCCTGCTACAAGCTGTCGCTCCGGATGGAGCTGCCCGACTTCGGCGTGCGGTTCCTCGAAAGCCGCCGGACGGGCTATTACCTGCGCGTGCTCGAAGAGGGCGAGGTCGGCGCCGGCGACGCGATCCGTCTCGAGCAACGAGATCCGCGCGCGCCCACGATCGACGAGATCGTTCGACGCGAGTTCGGGGTCTGAGCGCGATGGACGCGAAGGGCGCGCCGACCCCTACAGCGTCGCGAAGAACTGGAAGTAATCCTCGGGCGTGTCGGCGAGAGACATCGAGAACCCGCTCGGCACGATGCGCGCGAGCTCGGCCGGAACGCGGAAGGAACGAATGACGCGCCCGCGCACCGAGATGCGCCGGCCGGCCGTCAGGTGGAGGTTGGCGGTCAGGTAGGTCCCGGGCTTGGGCAGCCGGATCGAGCGCACGAAAATCCCGCTCGGCGAAACGTCGTAGGTAAACCCGGTGCAGCTCGAGCCCTGCAGGTTGAACTCGACGAGAAACCTGCGCTTCTTCCGAGCGAAGCTGCGTCTCTCCGCCATCGCCATCGGGGCGAGGCGCCGAAAACGCCCCGCCGGGAGTCCCTCTGACGGGGATTGTGATCTCCGTCACAGGCCGGGCGCAAGCCTAAAAAGAGACTAAATGCGCCGAAACGCGAGACCGCGGACCCGGCCCTCGTCGAGGGAAAAGCCCGTCACTTTGCCGGCGGCATCGCGTCGGAACGACAATCGCAACCCGCCCGCGGTGAAGACGTCCTTCGTGCTCGGCCGCAGCGAATCGGCCGTCACGCCGCGGTGCTTGATGGCGAGCTGCCCGTCGGCGACGACGAGCCGCCAGGTCGTGTCGACTTCCTCGCTCTCGTAGCGGCCGGCAAACGCGCCGAGATCGGCCGCCGTCGGCTTCCAGAGATCCACAGGCTCATAGGTTTCCGTGTCGACGTCGTCGTCTTCGTCGGTCGTCGTCACGACGAGCGTCGGTCTTCCCCCGCCGGCCGCCGGACGGACTTCGACCTCCGCCGACCGGCCGGGCAAACCCTCCGCGCGAAACCGCCCCGCGGCGACCGGCGCGAGCGAGAAGGTCCGGCGCCCGCGCTGCCCGGTCAGCTTGCCGCCGTCGGCCGACAGCGTGATCAGCTGGCCCGACTCCGTCTCGCGGTAGGCCCCGGTCAGACGCGAGAGCTCCGCCGCCGAAACGGCCGTCTTGCCGGCCGGCTTCTTCGGCGCCGGCGTCGGCTTCGGCGCCTCGGCTTTCATGAGCGACCCCAGGTACACCTCGGCCACCTCGTGCGCCAGACGGGTCGGATTGGCTTCGGCGAGGTTGCAGAGGCACGCCACCGAAAAGTGCTGCTGCGGGAAGCGCAGCAGCTGCGCTCGGTAGCCGACCCACGCGCCGCCGTGACTGACCGTCGGCAGGCCTTTGTAGGTCTCGACCGAGAGGGCCGAGGCGTACGTCAGCTTCTTGCCGCTGTTCAGGACGCCGACCGTCAGCATGTCGTCGAGGAGCCGCCGGTCGCCGACCTTCGGGTCGTAGAAGTTCTGGTCCCAGAGCTGGAGGTCTTCGACGGTCGTCTGGACGCCCCCGTCGCCGTTCTGTTCCCAGTCGCCCATCGCGATGCCGAAGGCGCCGGAGGAGAGCTTCGAGTAGCCCGTCGCGCGGTTGGCGATCAGGCGCGTGTGCGACTCGTTGAACTGCGTATGGCGCATCCCGAGCGGCTCGAAGATCCGCGCGGCGGCGAAGTCGCGCAGCGACTGCCCCGTGACGCGTTGGACGACCAACGACAGGAGAAAGTAGCCGGTGTTCGAATACAGGTAGTCGTCGCCGGCCTTGAAGTTCGGCGCCTTCTGTCGCGCGATGGCGGCGAGGGCGTCGTCGTCGGTCGTCAGGTCCTCCTCCTGGATGCCCTGCAGGTACATGACCTCGATGTAGTCGCGCAGCCCGCTCGTGTGGTGCAGCAGGTGGCGGATCGTGACCGGCTTCGAATAGCTCGGGACCTCGGGGATCCACTTGCGGATGTCGTCGTCGAGCGAAAGCTTGCCCTCGCGGGCGAGGAGGTGGATCGAGAAGGCCGTGAACTGCTTGGACGTCGAGCCGATGTCGAAGACGGACTCCGGCGAGTTCGCCGCGCCGAGCTCGAGGTTGGCCATCCCGTAGCCGCGCTCGTAGAGGATCCGGCCGTCGCGGTACACGCCGAGCGCGCAGCCGGGCGAATCCGAGCGGTCGTATTCGCGGAACACCGCGTCGACCTTCGCCTTGACGTCGGCAGGTGCGGCGGGCGACGCGCTCGCGGGCGCGAGGGCGAGCAGAGCGGAAAGCAATGCGTGCATCGAGAAGCCTCCTCGTCGGCGGCGCCGAGTCTACCGCCCGCCGGCCGACTCGAAGCGCTCGATCTCGCGGCGCCGTTCGTCGGAGAGAGGCTTCGGCGCGCGTGTGTCCCAGTCGTAGCAGACCTGGACCGTTTTCGCCTCCGCGACCAGGCGGCCATTGGCGCCCGTCACGCGGTAGCCGAAGTCGAACGACGACGTGCCCAGACGCGTCACGTGGATCTCGACCTCGAGGAGCTCGCCCATGTGCGACGAGGAGCGGTAGTCGATCTCGGCTCGCGCGACGACGAAGTCGATCTTCCAGAAGTCGTCGGTCTCGCGCATCGCGAGCCAGTACTTCTGGCGGGCCCATTCGAGGTACCGCAGGTACGCGACGTTGTTCACGTGTCCCATGGCGTCGACGTCGCCGTAGGGCACTTCCACGGTGAGCTTCATGCGGCGCCCACGATAGCCCGATGCCGGTCGATCCAATAGCCCCACGGGACGAGCAGCCACAGGCCGACGCCCGAGGCGGCGACGGCGCCTTCGTTGGGCGGCGGTGGGCCCGCGACACTCGCGATCCAGGCCGCCGCGAGGAAGATGACGAGACCCCAGAGCGCCCAGTTCCCCGTCCGGTCGCGCGCGCGCGTCGTCTTGAGGTAGACGGCCAGGCCGCCGCCGAAGACGAGCGCCTCGGCGATCACGGTCGCCGGCACCGAGTTCCAGAGGCCGAGGCCGACACGCGGCCCGCCGAGAAACACCGGCATGTCCGCGCGGTGGACCAGCGCGTCGAGAAACCAGTGGCTGACCACCCCGACTCCGAAGACGACCGCGGCGACCGCCGGCTTGCCGAAAAGCCGCAGCCCCACGGCGAAGACGACGCCCCAGACGAGGAGGGCGGCCAGGCTGTGGCTCCAGGGGTAGTCGTAGAAATCCATCGGCGTCACCGCCGTCGCCCCCGGGGCGATCCGGAAATGCTCGACGCCCGCGAGCACGAGGACGAAGAAGAGCAGGTCCGCCCACTGGACGGCGAGGAACAGGGTCCCGAGCGAGAGCGCCGGCGCCGCCTTCTTGCCCGCGAAGCCCACACCAAAATGTCCGAGGAACATCCAGCAACCTCGTCGCCGGCGCAGTTTCCAATCACGGCCGGCCGGCGTCAAGATTGCGGCGCGGTTGCAAAGAAAGTGACCGAGGGTTACGCTGATCGGCGACTGAACAGCTTCGACAAGAGAGGTGCGCGATGAAGGGACGGCTTCCGGCGGCCATCCTCCTCCTTCTGGCGGCTCCGGCGATCCACGCGGCGACGTGCAGTCCGACGACGTTC
>DATJXB010000146.1:0-4116 GCA_035500755.1 Thermoanaerobaculia bacterium
GAAGGAGGGCGAGACGAAGGCCGCCGTCGAGGTCGGCGCCACGCGCGGCCTCACGGCCGACGAGATCATCGCGCGCGAGCGCGCGTGGGACGCCGGCCAGCGCGAGAAGACGAAGAGCTACGTCGCGCAGATGGACGCGTCCCTGCGCTTCCGCGTGGCGTCGCTGCCCGGGAGCCTCGATCTGACGATCCGCGGCCCCTATTTCTTCCAGGCCGGCAAGGCCCCCGACTGGGCCTGGGAGGAGTTCTACCTGAACGGCGTCAAGTGGAAGGGCAGGACGATTCCGAAGCTGCCGATCCTCCAGCCGGACAAGGTCACGACGCTGCCTCTCGACATCCGCCTCTCCGAGGAATACGACTACGAGCTCGTCGGCGAGACGACGGCGGAAGGCCGGCCAGCCTACCGGGTGGATTTCAAGCCGAAGGCCACCGTCGGCGACAAGCCCATCTACCGGGGCACCGCGTGGATCGACCGCGAGAGCTTCGCGCTGCTGCGCCGCGAGTCGATCCAGCTGAACCTCAAGGGCGACACGCTCTCGAACGTCCAGACCGAGTACTACCGCGAGGTGCCGGGCGCGGCAGGCGTCGTGCTGCCCATCGAGATCTACGGACAGCAGGTGTTCTCGACCGCCGGCCGCACGACGGCGATCGAGCGTAAGGTCACGATGACCGGGATCGTCCTGAATCCTCCCGACTACGAAACCCGCCTCAAGCAGGAGTACGCGTCGCCCTCGCAGATGGTGCGCGACACCGACGACGGCCTCCGCTACCTCGAGCCCGACCCCGCCAAACCCGACGAGCGCACGGTCTCGAACAAGCTGACGCGCGAGAGCCTGATCGGCGTGGCCGGGATCTTCTACGAGCGGGGCCTCGACTATCCCTTCCCGCTCATCGGCGTCCAGTACTTCAACTTCGACCTCTGGCACAAGAACAAGCAGCTGTCCGTCTTCTTCTTCGGGTCGGTTCTCTTCGCCAACTACACGGACCCGGCGTTCCTGGGCTCGCACTTCGACCTCGGCGCGGACGTCTTCGGCGTCGCGTTCCCCTTCACCGAGACCGAGTACCGCTTCGGCCGGGAGATCAAGGCCGGATCGGTGAAGCACTGGCCGGAATCCCTGTCCCTCAACATCGGCCATCCGCTCGGCACCTACCTGAAGGCGTCGGGCTGGCTCATCGCGCAGTACGACGGCTACAAGTCCAACAGCGACACCTCGCCGGATTTCGTCGTGCCGGTCAGCACGTTCACCCTCGGCGCCGGGTTGCGCCTCAACTGGAGCCAGGCCGGCTACAACATCCAGGGCGAGGCCGACTACTACGACCGCCAGAAGTGGGAGCCCTGGGGCGCTCCGGATTTCTTCACGTATCTGCCGTCGCAGAAGGACTACTGGAAGTGGGATTTCTCGGCGCAGAAGGGGTTCTACTTCGAAAACTTCCGGAAGCTCCTCGTGAAGGTCGAGTACCTGGGCGGCAAGGACCTCGATCGCTGGTCGCAGTGGGACTTCGGGCCGTTTTCGACGCACACCATGACGGGGTTTCCGAGCGGCAGCGTGCTCGCCGACACGGCGTGGCTCAACAACCTCTCCTACGGGCTCAACATCGAGAACGTCGTGCGGTTCGAGCTCGAGTACGACCAGGCCCTCGTGACGAACAAGTTCGCGGGCTACGACAACACGTATTTCTCGGGCGTCGGCATCACGACGGCCTTCAACGGTCCGTGGAACAACACGCGCATCCGCGCCGACGTCGGCTACCCCGTCGTCAACCACGGCGTGAAAGGCTTCACGATCAACGCGCAGATTCTCAAGGTGTTCTGAACCCGGCTTTTCGCTATATTGCGGGCCCATGCCCGAGCCTGCCGCTTCGCCCGCCGCCGCCTCGCCCGTCCGCCGCGCGCTCCTCTCGGTGCACGACAAGACGGGCCTCCCGGATCTCGCGCGGGCGCTCTCCGAAGCCGGCGTCAAGCTCGTCTCGACCGGCGGCACCGCGGCGCAGCTGAAGGACGCCGGCATCCCGGTCGCGCTCGTCGAAGACGTCACCGGATTCCCGGAGATCCTCGGCGGCCGCGTCAAGACGCTTCACCCCAAGGTTTTCGGCGGCGTCCTCGCCGACGACTCGCGGGACGACCACGCGCGCGACATGCAGCAGGCGTCGATCGAGGCCTTCGACCTCGTCGTCGTCAACCTCTACCCGTTCGAAAAGACGGTCGCCGCCGGCAAGGGGCGCGGCGAGGTCGTCGAGATGATCGACGTCGGCGGCCCCGCGATGATCCGGGCCGCGGCCAAGAACCACAAGCGGGTCGCGGTGATCGTCGACCCGGCGGACTACGGCGCGGTCCTCGAGGAGATCCGGGCGACCGGAGGCACCACCCTGGCGACGCGTGAGCGCCTCGCCGCGCGGGCGTTCTCGCGGACGGCGGCTTACGACGCCGCCATCGCCGGCTACTTCGCCGCCTCGGTCCGCGAGCCGTACGCCTTCCCGGAGAACCTCGTCTTCGCCTTCGACCGGGTCGGGGCCCTGCGCTACGGCGAGAACCCCCACCAGCGCGCCGCGCTCTACGCGTTTCGTTCCGCGCCGCCCGACGCGCTCGTCCGGTTCGAGATGCTCCAGGGCAAGGAGCTCTCCTTCAACAACCTCCTCGACCTCGACTCCGCGGTGGCGCTGGCGCGCGATTTCGACGGGCCGGCGTCGGTCATCGTCAAGCACAACAACCCGTGCGGCGTCGGCGTCGGCGAGACGCTGACCGAGGCCTTCGGGCGCGCCTTCGCCTGCGACCCCCTCGCCGCCTTCGGCGGCATCATCGCGATCCGCGGGAAGGTCGACGGCGCCGTCGCGGCGCTCGTCCTCCAGCACTTCGTCGAGGTCGTCGCCGCCGACGACTTCACGGAGGAGGCTCTGTCCTTCTTCGCGAAGAAGCCGAACATTCGACTCCTCCGCGTCCCCGTCTCGCGCCACCCCGCGCCCGGCCTCGACTGGAAGCGCATCGAGGGCGGCCTGCTGCTGCAGGACATCGACGCCGAGCCCGACCAGCCGTCGGCCTGGAAGCTCGCCTCGCAGCGCAAGCCCACCGCCGTCGAGCGCGCCGCCTGCGAGCTCGCCTGGAAGGTCGCGCGGCGCGTCAAGTCGAACGCCATCGTCATCGCCAATGCCCGGCAGACCATCGGCATCGGCGCGGGCCAGATGAGCCGCGTCGACGCGTGCCGCCTCGCGGTGACCAAGCCCGTCCTCCCGATCGTCAACTGCGGCGCCGCCTCGGACGCATTCTTCCCGTTCCGCGACGGCGTCGACATCCTCGCCGACGCCGGCGTGACGGCGATCGTCGCGCCGGGCGGCTCGATCCGCGACCAGGAGATCGTGGCGGCGGCCGACGAGCGCGGTCTCGCGTTTCTCATCGCACCGCGGCGCCACTTCCGGCATTGAGACGCCGAGCGCCGCTCCCCGCCGCCGCGCTCCTGTTGCTCCTCGCGGCCACCGCGGCGGCCCAGGCTCCGGCGCCCGCCTCCTCGGACGCGCTCGCGCTCCTCGCGAAGTCCGCGGCGGCCTTCTCGACCGGCGCCGCGAACGCCTCGCCGTTCACCCAGATCTACACGCCCGCCGGGTTCGCGACGGCCCGGCGGGAGTCGGGCACCGTATGGGTCCAGGCGCCCGAGCGGCTCCGCTTCGACTACGCGGCGCCCGACGTGAAGGTGTTCACCTACGACGCCGGCGAGGGCCGTTTCTACTCGCCGGAAGACAAGCAGCTGACCGTCCACCGGCTCTCGGCCGACGAGCGAGCGCGCCTTCCGCTCGTCTTCCTCGAGAAGCCGGACGAGCTCGAGCGCCGCTACGAGATCGGACGCGACGCGGCCGGCGCCGTCGTGCTCAAACCGCGCGCCGCCGACTCCGAGCTCGCGTGGCTGAAGCTGACGATCCCGGCTTCGGGTCTCGTCCAGGCCCTCTCCTACCAGGACGTCTCGGGCAACAAGACCGAGTTCCGCTTCGAGAGCTGGAAGACGGAGAAGGCGCGCCCCGGCGCGGACTATCGGGTCACCGGCCCGAAGGGAACCCGCACCGTCGAGAATTGACTCGCGACGGGGCGCCCCCAGAAACGCCCCATCGCCGCGCCGCGGCAAGACGCTCG
>DATJXB010000147.1:0-2944 GCA_035500755.1 Thermoanaerobaculia bacterium
CGCGCGCCGCAGCAGGACGCAGAACATCGCCACCATGTCGAGCTCCTCGGCCCGGCCCGAGCGGGAGCGCGTGAAGGCTTCCGCCCAGGACTCCAGGTCCTCCGGATCGCGGTATCCGACCTCGACCTTTGCCGCGTTGACGATCTCGTTGGTGGAGGCGCAGACCATTCCGAGGGAGCGATCGCGTTCCAGATGACGGACCAGCGCCGAAAGCCAGCCCCGGGTGACGATCGTGTCGTTGTTCAAGAGGCACAGGAAGTCGCCGCGGGCGGCGGCCGCGGCGGCATTGACCGCGGGCGCGAAGCCGCGGTTGTCGGGGAAGGCGATCAACCGGAAGCCGGAGCCGCGGCGCGCGGCCTCCTCCTCCAGCCACTGCCGCGTCCCGTCGGAGGAGCCGTTGTCGACGGCGAGGATCTCGAGCGCCGGCCAGTCCGTGCGCCGGTCCAGGGACTCGAGGCAGAGCCGTGTCAGCTCGATGGCGTTGTGCGTGACCAGGATGAGGGAGACCACGGGATAGAGCTCGCGGACCCAGGCGTCGAGGTCCGCGGCCCGGCGCTCCCAGGTGTTCTCCGCGGCGAAGGTCCGCAGTCGCGGGGCGTCGGAGGAGGCCCCGGCCCGGGCCGCCTCGATCTGGGCGACGAACTCTTCCGGGCTCGCCGCCAGGCGAACGAGAGCCTTTTCGGCGGCGGGACGAAGCGCCTCGATCGGGGTCGCGACGACCGGCCGTCCCGCGGCGGCCGCCTCGTAGGTCTTCACGGGGTCGACCGCGTGCGTCAGTTCCGTGAGGCGAAACGGGATGATCTCGACGTCGAAGCGCGCGCGTAAACCCGGCAGCTCCGCATGGGGTTTCTCTCCGTGGAAGAGGACGTTTCCGAACCCCTCGGCGAAAGGCGGACGGCCGGAGTCGGAGCCGCCGATGACCTCGAAACGCCAATCCGGTCGCAGCCGCACGATTCCCTCGAACAGGTCGGAGTCGAACCAGTCGTCCACGGCGCCGACGTAGCCGACGGTGAGCTGCCCGCCGGAGCGAGGGGCCGCCGTGCCGGAGAAGCGCTCGAAGTCGGCCGCGTTGGGCAGCAGGCGCGCGGAGGGTCCGAGACGCTTCTGAAGGACGCTCGAGGTGGCGACCACGAGATCCGCCGCGGGGACGAGTCGCTCCTCCTCTTTCGGGAGCAGATCCGGCCGGTTGGCCGAGAAGCCGGCGTGAAGATCCAGGCAGTCGTAGACGACCTTCCAGCCGAAATGCTCCCGCAGCCGGATGGCGAGCGGCGTCCAGAACGGGGTCTCGACGATCACCGCCGTTTCGAAGAGACCGTATTCGTCCCGCGCTCGCGCGAGCGATTCGAAGGCGGCCTCGAGCGCGGCGCCCTCGAGGCGGCGGTCCGCGGGATCCTCCCGGCGCACGCCTCCGATCGGCAGCAGAACGACGCCCGGTGCGACCGGAGTCGGCGCCGTAGGCTCGTCCGCTCCCCGGATGGCTCCATAGAAGACGCGCCGGCCCCGCCGAGCGAGCGCCTCGGCCAGCTGCTGCGGGCGTTGCCGCCGGTAGGACCAGGCGATCACCGGCAAGAAGAGCAGGTCCGGGCGGCCGGGGCGCGCCTCGTTGGGATCGAAGTCGTAACGCGGAATCTCGACGGGAGGTTTCCGAATGCCCAGCAGCCGCTCGGGCGCGAAACGCCTTCGGATGGCCCGGCGCCAGGAGAGGGGAATGACCCGCCGGCCGAAGCCGTAGAGTCGGCCGCGCCATCCCCGCTCCCATCGGGGTCTCAGGCCGTGGCTCGTAGTCGCTCCCGAAGCTCTCCCAAGGCGGAGACGATGCGCCGGCCCGCGGCCTCTGGCCCGTAACGCTCCTCCATGCGAAGCCGAGCCGCTTGCCCTCGACGGGCGGCTTCCCCGGGGTCCTCGAAGACCCGGCGGAGCAGTCGCGCGGCGTCGGCCTCGTCCGGGTCGGCCCAGCGCGTACCCCGAGCGTAGTCCCGGATTCCCTGCGACAGCTCCGCATATTGCCACCGCACGGGGAAGCCCGTGGATTCGTCGAGGTAGTCCACGCTGCCCGAGTAGTCTGTCACGACGACAGGCTTGCCTGCCGCCATCGCCTCCGCGATGGGCAGTCCGAAGCCCTCGGCTCGGTGGAGCGAGACATACACGTCGCACGCGGCGAGCAAGTTTTCGAGGTCCGCGCGCTCGAGCGTGCCGGTCCGAATCGTGACGCGCGCGCCGAGGCCCGCTTGGCGCAGCCTTTCGAGCAGGCCCGCGACGTGCTCGGCGTGGGAGACCTGCAGCAGAAGATGCGCTCGCGGCTGATCCCCGAAGGCCCGCGCAAAGGCCCGCACCGTCCCCAGGGGGTTCTTTCGCTCGGCGACCGAGAGCGCGTCGAAGACGCTCAAGACGAGAAAGTCCGACGCGTCGATCCCCGCGGCGATCTTCGGGTCTTGCCGGCCCTCCGGTGGCTCGACGGCCGGCGAAACCAGCCGAACCGGAATCGGCGAGACCGGTGCGATCGCGCGCCGGCAGAACTCCGTCGCCACCCAGATCTCGTCGAAGTAATCGAAGCGGTCGCGCCAGCGCTCCGGGAAGCTCTCCGTCTCCCAGTACCAGTAGCCGACGTTGGCGCGGCCGGCATGCTGGCGGGGTCCCACCTCTTCGACCGTCGCGGCCGCCCCGTCGGCGTTGACGTGATAGAGGTTCACGTCGTAGGGGGCCTCCTCCGGCCGGCTCGCGCCGGGGGACACGTCCCGCCGCGCGACGTGCAGGCCGGCGCGCTCGGCCGCGTTCGCCACAGAGCGCGCCGACTCGCCCAGGCCGGTCGGGAGGCCGAAATACCCGATCACGTTCAAGCCCGGTTCGCGGCGGGGATCGATCCGCGTGGGCTCCCGCCGTCCGCGGCGCCGGTCGATCCCGAAGTCGCGGGCAAGCGCCAGGCGGTGATATCGCTCGCGGAGGG
>DATJXB010000148.1:0-11603 GCA_035500755.1 Thermoanaerobaculia bacterium
CGCATGACGTCGGAGATCTCCCCGACCGTCGCGTAGGTCTTGACCGCCTCGACGAGCGGCGGCATCACGTTCCTGCCGTCGGCGCAGGCCTGGCGGAGCGCCGCGAGCGCCGACGTCACCGCCCGGCCGTCCCGGGTGCGCCGCAGCTCCGCGACCGCGCTCTTCTGCTCGTCCTCGACGGCGTCGTCGATGTAGAGCGTCTCGATCGGCTGCTCGACGTCGTCCACGAACTCGTTGACGCCGACGACGACCTTCTCGCCCGAGTCGAGCGCCCGCTGGTACGCGTACGCCGCGTCCATGATCTCTCTCTGGGGGAAGCCCGCCTCGATGGCCTCGACCATGCCGCCGAGCTCGTCGATGCGCCGGAAGTAGTCGAAGCAGCCGCGCTCCATCTTCGTCGTCAGGTCCTCGATGAAGTACGAGCCGCCCAGCGGATCCACCGTATTGGCGACGCCGGACTCGTGCGCCAGGATCTGCTGCGTCCGGAGCGCGATCTTGACGGCGAAGTCGGTCGGCAGGGCGAGGGTCTCGTCGAGCGAGTTCGTGTGGAGCGAGTTCGTCCCGCCGAGAACGCCGGCCAGCGCCTGGATCGCCGTCCGGACGACGTTGTTGTACGGCTGCTGCGCCGTGAGCGAGCAACCCGCCGTCTGCGTGTGAAACCGGCACATCCACGAGCGCGGGTCCTTCGCGCCGAAGCGCTCGCGCATCGTCTTCGCCCAGACGCGGCGCGCCGCGCGGAACTTCGCGATCTCCTCGAAGAAGTCGTTGTGCGAGTTGAAGAAGAACGACAGGCGCGGCGCGAATTCGTCGACCGGCAGCCCCGCGTCGACGCCGTACTTCACGTATTCGACGCCGTCGCGCAGCGTGAAGGCGAGCTCCTGGAGCGCCGTCGAGCCCGCCTCGCGGATGTGGTACCCCGAGATCGAGATCGTGTTCCAGCGCGGCACGTGCTTCGCGCAGAAGGAGAACTGGTCCGTGATCAGCCGCATCGAGGGCCGCGGCGGGAAGATGTACTCCTTCTGGGCGATGTACTCCTTCAGGATGTCGTTCTGGAGCGTCCCGCCGACTTTGTCCCAGGGCGTGCCGTGCTTCTCGGCGACCGCCAGATACATCGCGAGCGCGATCGGCGCCGTCGAGTTGATCGTCATCGACGTCGTGACGCGGCCGAGGTCGATTCCGTCGAAGAGGACTTCCATGTCCCGGAGCGAGTCGATCGCGACGCCGCACTTGCCGACCTCGCCGCGGGCCATCTCGTGGTCCGAGTCGTAGCCGTAGAGCGTCGGCAGGTGGAAGGCGGTCGAGAGGCCGGTCTGTCCGTGGTCGAGGAGATAATGGAAGCGCGCGTTGGTCTGCTTCGCCGTGCCGTAGCCGGCGAACTGGCGCATCGTCCACAGCTTGCCGCGATACCCGGTCGGGTGGACGCCACGGGTGAACGGGTATTCGCCCGGCCAGCCGAGGTCGCGCTCGGCGTCGAAGGCGGGCTGCGTGTCGGGAGCCGCCAGCGGCTCGACCGGCGCCCCGGAAACCGTCGTCCAGTCGCTCTTCCAGGCCGGCGCCTTCGAAAACGACGCGTCGGCGGCCTTCTTCCAGCGGCGGCGCCCGGCGGCGACCGCCTCGGGAACCAGCGGGTCCTTGTCGCTCATGGCGGAATGATACGTCGGTCCCGAAACGATAAGATCCGGGCGCGAATCGGAGGGAGGCTCCATGAACGGTAACCCCGAGATCCTCAAGGTCCTGCAGGAAGTCCTGTCCGCGGAGCTGACCGCGATCAACCAGTACTTCATCCACGCGCGGATGCTCCGGAACTGGCGCTACATGCGGCTGGCCGATCACACCGAGAAGGAATCGATCGGCGAGATGAAGCACGCCCAGGAGGCGATGGACCGGATCCTCTACTTCGACGCCGTCCCCAACATGCAGAAGTACATGAAGATCAACGTCGGCAGGACGGTCCCCGAGATGATGAAGGTCGACCTCGCCCTCGAGCACGACGCCGTCAAGCGCCTGAACCACGGGATCGCCCTCGCCACCGAGAAGGGCGACAACGGCACGCGGGCCCTCTTCGAGAAGATCCTCGTCTCCGAGGAAGAGCACATCGACTGGATCGAGGCGCAGCTCCAGCAGATCAAGGACATCGGCGCCGAGAACTACCTGGCCCAGCAGATCAGCGAGGGCTGAGGCTCCCTAGCGCACGCGCTCCCAGACGACGCGAAACGTCTTCCCATCCGACAACGTGAGGCGGTCGCCCGCGAAGGTGGCCGGCCGGACCTGGTCGGTGCCGAAGAATCTCGGGTTGAGGCTGCCCTCGACGTGATGAATCACGGCATGCGCCTTTTCGTCGACGGTGTAGGTGCCGAAGTACGCGACGAAGCCGGCGTAGACGGCCTGAGCTTCCGCGGGACTCGGTGCCGCGTCGTCGCCCGAGGCGAACATCGGCGGCGGCGGCATCTTCTCGAACGCGACCATCATGTGGCCCGTGGCGTCGTACATGAGGTAGCCCTTCGGGTCGTCGCCGAAGCGGCGCGTCCACGGCGCGTCGGGGGTCTCCTTGCGTTGATAGGAAACGAGCCGCCAGGTGCCCCGGATCTGTTCGGCGAGCGGCGGTGCGGGGACGGGAGCGGCCGGAGCGAAGAAACCGGCCAGGGCCAGGAGAACGGCGTTCAAGGTCCACCTCCTCAGCAGGCGGCGAGCATACCGACGATGCCGCCGCCCGGGAGCCGGGTCGTATTAGACTCCCCGCCCGGAGCCTACGTGTCCGACCTGACCCGCGAACAGAAGCTCGAGTTGTACCGCTTCATGCGGTTGAACCGCGTCGTCGAAGAGCGGCTCGTGAACCTCTATCGCCAGGGCAAGGTCGTGGGCGGCCTCTACCGCTCGCTCGGCCAGGAGGCGACGTCCGTGGGCACGGCCTACGCGCTGTCGAAGGGCGACATCGTCGGGCCCCTGATCCGCAACCTCGGCGTCGTGCTCGTCATGGGCTATTCGCCGCGCGACGTCATGACGCAGTACATGGCCCGCGCGACCTCGCCCTCCGGCGGCAAGGACTGCAACCTCCACTTCGGCCGGCCCGAGCGGGGCGTCATCTCGCCGATCTCGATGCTCGGCGCGCTCATCCCGGTGATGGCCGGGATCGCCCTCGGCGCCCGGATGCAGAAGAAGGATCTCGTCGCCATGACCTGGATCGGCGACGGAGGCACGTCGACCGGCGCGTTCCACGAAGGGCTGAACTTCGCGGCGGTGCAGCAGCTCCCGCTCGTCGTCGTGGCCGAGAACAACGGCTGGGCGTACTCGACGCCGTTCCGCAAGCAGACCGCGGCCAGGAGCCTCGTCGACAAGGCCGCCGCCTACGGCGTCGCGGGAGATCAGGTCGACGGCAACGACGTCTTCGCGGTCTACGCGGCGGCGCGCCGCGCCGTCGACCGGGCGCGCTCGGGCGGCGGTCCGACGCTGCTCGAGGCCCTGACCTACCGGATGAAGGGCCACGCCGAGCACGATGCGCAGGCCTACGTTCCCAAGGACGAGCTCGAGGAGTGGAAGCGCCGCGATCCGCTGGAGCGCTGCGCCCGGACCCTGGTCGAATCGGCGGCCGCGTCGGCCGAAGAGATCGCCGCCATCGACCGCGCCGTGGGCGAGGAGGTCGACCGCGAGGTCGAGGCTGCCGAGAAGAGCCCGCTCCCCTCGGCCGAGGAAGCGCTCAAGAACGTGTACGCGCCGCGGATCCCCGAGGGCGAGGCCGCTCCCGTGCGGAGAAACGCGTGAGCGCGAACGCCCCGCACCTCGGCGGCGAAGGCGTGACGCCGGCGGGCCGGGGGCAGACGACCTACGTCGACGCGATCCGCGAAGGGCTCCGCGAGGAGATGGCCCGCGACGAGCGCGTCTTCCTGATCGGCGAGGACATCGGCGTGTACGGCGGCGCGTTCAAGGTCACCGACGGCCTCGTCAACGAGTTCGGCGAGAACCGCGTCATCGACACGCCCATCGCCGAAACGGCCATCGTCGGCGCCGCGGTCGGCGCGGCCATGATGGGGATGCGCCCGGTCGCGGAGATGCAGTTCATCGACTTCATCTCGTGCGCCTTCGACATGATCACCAACTTCGCCGCGAAGTCGCGCTACCGCACGGGCGTGGGCGTGCCGCTCGTCATCCGGGGCCCTTCCGGCGGCGGCGTCCACGGCGGTCCGTTCCACTCGCAGAACCCGGAGGCGTACTTCGCCCACACCCCGGGCCTCAAGGTGGTGCAGCCGGCGACGGCCTACGACGCCAAGGGGCTCATCAAGGCGGCGATCCGCGACGACGACCCCGTGCTCTTCTTCGAGCACAAGTTTCTCTACCGCCGCATCAAGGAAGAGCTGCCGGCCGAGGACTACGTCGTCCCGATCGGCAAGGCCGCCGTCCGCCGCGGCGGGCGCGACCTGACGATCGTCACCTACGGCGCGATGGTGTGGACCGCGCTCGAGGCGGCGAAGACGCTCGAGGCCGAAGGCATCGACGCCGAGGTCGTGGACCTGCGCACGCTCTTCCCGATGGACGAGGAGACCGTGCTCGAGTCCGTCTCCAAGACGAACAAGGCGATCCTCCTCCACGAGGCCACGCGCACCGGCGGCATCGGCGCCGAGATCGCGGCCGTGCTGTCCGAGCGCTGCTTCGAGTATCTCGACGGCCCGCTCGTGCGTGTCACCGCGCCGGACACGCCGGTCCCCTACTCGCCGCCGCTCGAGGAAGCCTTCCTGCCCAATGCGGAAAAGGTCTGTCGAGCCGCTCGCGCCCTCGCGGCCTACTGACGCTCCATGCATTTCGAAGGCATCGTTTCGATCAAGGCGTCGCGTCAGAAGGTCTGGGACTTCCTGACCGACCCGCACAAGGTTTCGGGCTGCGCGCCCGGACTCGAGAAGCTCGAGATCGTCGAGCCCGGTCAGAAGTTTCGCGCGACCACGTCCATCGGCTTCGGCTCGGTGAAGGTCAAATTCGTCAACGACGTGGAGTGGCTCGAGATGGACGCGCCGAATCTGGCGCGCATGAAGGCCCACGGCACGGCGCCGGGCTCCGGCGTCGACGCGGAGAGCGCGATGCGCTTGACCGATGGTCAGGAGGGCGGCACGGATCTCGCGTGGTCGGCGGACGTCACCGTCGTCGGCACGATCGCGAGCCTCGCCGCGCGGCTGATGGGCGGCGTCACCAAGAAGTTGACCGCGGCGTTCTTCGACTCGGTCAAGGAGGCGATCGAAGCTCGCGCGTGACGCGGTGATATAAGCTGCCGCGAGCGACGTTTCGCGGGAGGCTTTCATGCGTCATCCCGTCTCCATCACCGTCAACGACGTCAAACGCCGGAACGACGTCGAACCGCGGCTCCTCCTCGTCCACTACCTCCGCGAGACGCTGGGCCTGACCGGCACCAACGTCGGCTGCGACACGAGCCAGTGCGGCTCGTGCACGGTGCTGATGGACGGCAAGGCCGTCAAGTCCTGCACCGTGCTCACGGTGCAGGCCAACGGCGCGAAGATCACGACGATCGAGGGCCTCGCGAAAGACGGCGCCCTCCACCCGCTGCAGGAAGCCTTCCGCGAGAAGCACGGCCTCCAGTGCGGCTACTGCACGCCCGGCATGATCCTGACCGCGTCGAACCTGATCGCGCAGAACCCGAAGCCCTCCGACGCGCAGATCCGCCACGGGCTCGAGGGCAACCTCTGTCGGTGCACCGGCTACCAGAACATCGTCGCGGCCGTCCGTGAGGGCGCCGCGCGCCTGGCGCGGGCGTAGGAGGAACCATGGCGAAGAACGCGTTCGGCAGCCCCGTCAAGCGCCGCGAGGACCCGCGCCTGATCACGGGCCAGGCGATGTACACCGACGACTTCACGCTGCCCGGCATGGCCCACATGGCCGTCGTGCGCTCGCCGTACGCCCACGCCCGGATCAAGGCGGTCCGCACGAAGAAGGCCGCCACGATGGAAGGCGTCCTCGGCGTCTTCACCGGCAGGGACATGAAGGATGCTGGATTCGGCTCGATCCCCTGCGCTTGGGTCGTCCCGGGCTCCGACACCAAGACGCCCCCATACCCGCCCATCGCGATCGACGTCGTTCGGTACGTCGGCAACGCCGTCGCCATCGTCGTGGCGACCGATCGGTACGTCGCCCGCGACGCCGCCGACGCGGTCGAGGTGGACTACGAGCCGCTGCCGTCCGTCACCGACGGCGAGAAGGCGACGGCGAAGGGTCAGCCCCAGCTCCACGCCGACGTCCCGAACAACGTCTGCTTCCACTGGAAGGTCTCGGGCGGCGACGTCGACGCGGCATTCCGGAGCGCGGACGTCGTCGTGCGCGAGCGCATCATCAACCAGCGGCTGATCCCGAACGCGATGGAGCCGCGTGCGGCGCTGGCGCGCTACATGTCGGGCGCGGGCGAGCTGACGCTCTGGGTGACGTCCCAGAATCCCCACATCGCGCGATTCCTGTTGTCGCTCGACACGGGAATCCCGGAGAACAAGATCCGTGTCATCGCGCCCGAGGTCGGCGGCGGATTCGGGTCGAAGATCCCGCACTACCCCGAAGACGCGATGGTCGTCTTCGCGTCGAAGAAGCTCGGGTGCCCGGTGAAGTGGACCGAGACGCGCAGCGAGAACTACCGCGGCACGATCCACGGACGCGACCACATCCAGGACGTCGAGATGGCCGCGAAGAAGGACGGCACGATCGTCGGCCTGCGCGCGAAGGTCTGGGCGAACCTCGGGGCGTACCTGTCGACGGCGTCGACCGGCATCCCGACCATCCTCCACGGCCTGATGCTCTCGGGCGCCTACGACATCAAGAACATCCACGAGGACGTCTTCGGCGTCTTCACGAACACGACGCCGACCGACGCGTACCGCGGCGCCGGCCGCCCCGAGGCGACGTTCATGGTCGAGCGGCTCGTGGACCTCGTCGCGAAGAAGCTCAACATGGATCCGGCCGACGTCCGGAAGAAGAACTTCATCCCGCCGTTCACGGATGGCTTTACCGTGGCGACCGGCCTGACCTACGACTCCGGCAACTACATCGCGGCCTTCGAGAAGAACCTCCAGATGCTCGACTACGGCGGCGTCCGGAGGAAGCAGGCGGAGCTGCGACGGAAGGGCCAGTACCTCGGCGTCGGTTTCTCCACGTACTCCGAGATCTGCGGGCTCGGGCCTTCGCAGGTCGCCGGCGCCGTCGGATTCGGCGGCGGCCTCTGGGAGAGCGCGATCGTCCGCTTCCACCCTTCCGGCAAGGTCAACGTCTTCGTCGGCATCTCGCCCCACGGACAGGGCGAGGAAACCACGTTCGCCCAGATCGTCTCGAGCGAGCTCGGCGTCCCGGTCGAGGACGTCGAGATTTTCCACGGGGACACCGGACAGACGCCGATGGGCTGGGGCAGCTACGGCAGCCGGTCGACCCCGGTCGGCAGCGGCGCGCTCATGGGCGCGATCGTCAAGATCCGGGAAAAGGGCAAAGTCGTCGCGGCGCACCTGCTCGAAGCGGCGCCGCACGACATCGACTACGCCGACGGCAAGTTCTTCGTCCGCGGCGCGCCGTCGAGGTCGAAGACGATCCAGGACATCGCCTTGATGGCGAACGTCGCCTGGAACTACCCGAAGGGTCTCGAGCCCGGCCTCGAGGCGTCGGCGTTCTTCGACCCGTCCAACTTCGTCTATCCGTTCGGCGCGCACACCGCGGTCGTGCGCGTCGACGCCGAGACCGGCGAGGTCAAGCTCGAGCGCTACGTCGCCGTCGACGACTGCGGCCGCGTCATCAACCCGATGATCGTCGAGGGCCAGATCCACGGCGGCATCGTCCAGGGCATCGGCCAGGCGCTCTGGGAAGGGGCGCAGTACGACGAGAGCGGCCAGCTCCTGACCGGCTCGATGATGGACTACGCGCTCCCGAAGGCCGACGGCTTCCCCGACTTCGAGCTCGGCATGACCGAGACGCCGACGAAGGTCAATCCGCTCGGCGTCAAGGGCATCGGCGAGACCGGCACGATCGCCTCGACGCCCGCCGTCTACAACGCCGTGATGGACGCGCTCGCGCCCCTCGGCGTCCAGAAGATCGACATGCCCCTGACCCCGGAGCGCGTCTGGCGCGCGATCCGGGAGGCGCGGAGGTAAACGTGTACCCCGAGAATTTCGACTACTTCCGTCCGAAGACGGTCGCCGAGGCGTCGGCGCTCCTGAAGAAGCACAAGGGCGCGCGCGTGCTCGCCGGAGGCCACAGCCTGATCCCGGCGATGAAGTTCCGACTCGCCACTCCGAAGGCCCTCGTCGACATCGGCGGGATCAAGGGCCTCTGCGGCATGCAAATGCGCGGCAAGACGCTCTGGATCGGCGCGACGACGACCCACGCCGACATCGCCTCCTCCCCGCTGTTGCGAAAGTCCTGCCCGATGCTCGCCGAGACGGCGGCGCAGATCGGCGACCTCCAGGTGCGCAACCGTGGCACGATCGGCGGCTCGATCGCTCACGCGGACCCGGCCGCCGACTACCCGACCGCGCTCGTCGCGCTCGGGGCCACCGTCGTCGCCCGGGGCCCGAAGGGCGAGCGGAAAATCCCGGCCGAGAGCTTCTTCGTCGATCTCTTCACGACGTCCTTGAAGCCCGGCGAGATCGTGACCGCGGTCCTCGTCCCGCCCTCGGGCAAGGGCCAGGGCGCTTCGTACGTCAAACACCCGCACCCGGCGTCGCGCTATGCGGTCGCCGGCGCCGCCGCCGCCGTCGAGATCAAGGACGGCAAGGTCGCGCGCGTGAGCCTCGCGATCGGTGGCGTGACGCCGAACCCCGTCCGGGCCGAAGCGGCGGAACGAGCGCTCGCCGGAAAGAACGCCGACGCCGAAGCGATCGCCGCCGCCGCCGCCCTCGTCCCCGATGCCATTTCCGACCCGATGGGCGACACCTACGCTTCCGGCGAATACCGTGTGCACCTGGCGTCGGTGCTCGCCAGGCGCGCCCTCGCCGCCGCGGTCGAGCGGTCGAAAGGCTAGCCCCGCGTCGCCGTCATAGACTCGCCCCGATGAGGGACGTCCTCGCCGACATCGAGAGCTGGCTCGGCGACGGAAGGCGCGTCGCCCTCGCCACCGTCGTCGAGACGTGGGGCTCGGCACCGCGGACGGTCGGTGCGAAGATGGCGGTCGCCGAGGACCGGCGCATCGCGGGGTCCGTCAGCGGCGGCTGCGTCGAGAATGCGGTCGTCGAAGCCTCGGACGAGGTTCTCCGCAGCGGCACACCCAGGCTCCTGAAGTTCGGCGTCTCGGACGACACGGCGTGGAGCGTCGGACTCGCGTGCGGCGGCGCGATCGAGGTCTTCGTCGAGCCGCTCGACCCCTCGATCTTCGGGCCCGTGCGTGCGGCGATGCGGCAGGAGCTGCCGGTCGCCGTCGCGACGACGATTCAGGGCGACGTCGGCCGCAAGGTGGCCGTGTTCACCGACGGGCGCTTCATCGGAAGCACCGACGCGCCGATGCGCGACGCCGCCCGCTCGGCCCTGGCCGAAGGGCGCAGCCGCCGCGTGCCCCTCGACGGAGGCGAGCTCTTCGTCGACGTGCTCCTCCCTTCGCCGCGCCTGATCATCGTCGGCGGCGTGCACATCGCGGTCGCGCTCGTGACGCTGGCCAAGGCGCTCGGCTTCCGCACGGTGCTCGTCGACCCGCGCGAAACGTTCGCGAACCCGAAGCGCTTCCCGCACGCCGACGAGATCGTGCCGGCGTGGCCCGACCAGGCCCTCGGGAAGCTCGCGTTGAACGCCGGCACCGCGGTTGCGGTTCTCGCCCACGACCCGAAGCTCGACGACCCGGCCCTGATCGCCGCGCTCGCGAGCCCGGCGTTCTACGTCGGCGCGCTCGGGAGCACGCGCACTCAGACGAAACGCCGCACGCGGCTGACGGCGGCGGGCGTTTCCGAAGACGCGCTCGCCCGTCTCCACGCGCCGATCGGCCTCGACCTCGGCGGACGCTCGCCCGAGGAGATCGCCCTCTCGGTCATGGCGCAGATCGTCGCCGCGCGGCACGGCAAGCCGGCCGGCGCCTCGCCCTCAGCGGCGCGCTGAGCCGAGACGCCGCAGGGCGGCCCGCAGGCGGCGGTGCGCCTGCAGCTTCGAGAGGTAACCCGCCTCGAGGCCCGAGGCTTTCGCGCGGACGATCGCGCGGAGAGCGTCCTTCTCGACCCGCGTCCAGCGAGCCAGGTCGGGCACGAGGTCGAGGACGAGCGCGAAGTCGCCGAAGGCGCGGCGCTCGAGCGCCGAGCCTCGCCCCGCGCCGACGCCGAGGGCAGCCGCCACGCGCCGGGACGCGCGCGCCCGATGCGCTGGCGCGTCGCCGTGCGATCGCTCCCGCATCCGGCGGTCGACGGCGAGGCCGACGTTGCGGACGTGGAAGCGATCCCAGTCGCGTGACCGCGTTCCCGGCGCTTCGTAGAGCAGGTTGTGAGTCACCAGCCGCGAGAGCGTCCGCGCCGACGAGCGATACGCCGGGTCGGCAGCAATCCGCCGCTCCTCGCGCGCGAGAAGCGCCGCGACGCCACGGTCCGTCGGCCGGAAGCCGAGCTTCCGGTAGAACCAGAACGCTCCCGACTCGATCGCCTCGGCGTTCTGGTAGCCGAGCTGGTAGGGGTCGATCGAGAAAGAGGTCACCCCGAGCGCGTCGCGGTGGAGCTTGAGGACCTGGGCGTAGATCCAGGCCGACTCGCCCTCGCGGAACGTGTAGTACATGTTGAAGCCGATCTCGAGGCGCTCGAAGAAAGCCAGGCCCTCGATGTAGCCGATCGGCACGCCGTTCTTGACGACGAAGCCGCCGTAGGCGGCGCGCAGCGGGAGGCGCCGCTCCGGACGCACCCCGACGAGGAAGAGCTCGACGCCGCGCCCCGGCCTTGCCGCGATCACCGAGCGCGGGTCGGCATGGGTGAACGTGTAGAACTCACGGTACCGAGCCGCCGTCGCGTCGCGGACCATGTCGCACACGCGCGCGCCTTCCTTGGCGGACAGCCGGCGCCGCGCCAGCCGCGGCCCCGACAGCACCGCGTCGAGCGAGACGTCGCGGCGAGCCAGGAGCGGCGCGTCGTGGAAGTACGGCCTCGGTCCCGGCCGGCGCATCCGGGTGCGCGACGCCCGGCTCGCCCCGAGCTTCCACGCGATCGGCAGGCCGAGCGAGTCGAACCGCTCGGCCCGTCCCGCGGGCGAATCCGGCAGCCGCTCGTAACGCGCGAGCAGCCAGCCGAGGTCGCCGCGATGCGCCCCGGCGGCCGCCGCGAGCCAGACGAGATACGGCACGTTCGCGTCGGCGAGCGCTTCTTCCTCGAGGAGCGGCAGGAAAGCCGGCCACGTCGCGCGCATCCGGTCGCCCTCCTCGGCGGCCGCCCATTCGATCCTCACGCTTCCGGGATGGCGCGCGAAGAGCCAGCGCGCGAGGTCGAACGAGTAGTCGGTGCCGAGCGTCGTACCGGCCACCCCGGCCGCCTCGGGCGCGTCGAAACAGGAGAGGTCTTCGTCGTCCCGTTCGAGCCGCGCCACCCTCCGGTCGAAGCCGTCGAGCAGCTTCTCGCAGAGGACGAGAACGCGCGCGTCGTGGGGATACGCGCGAAGGAACAGGACCGCTTCGTGGAGCCGCA
>DATJXB010000149.1:0-2244 GCA_035500755.1 Thermoanaerobaculia bacterium
CATCGGCGGCGTGACCACACGTCCGCCCGCGCCGGCGAGGGCGGCGGCGGGCTCCGGGCATCGCGTGATCGCGGACTCGGCGGCGAACGTCGGGACGCCGCGCAGGCCGAGGCCGAGGGCCGCGACCAGAGCGGCGGCGGCGACGCCCGAAAGCGCCGCGCCGGCCGCCGTCGAGCGCCCGACGCCGAGCGCGAGCAGGCCGAGCGCCGACGCGCCGAGGCCGCTCGAGAGCCGCACGGGAAAGGAAAGGGGCGCGAGCGCCGCCAGGGCGAGCGCCGCGACCGCGAGCAGGCCCATCGCCGCGCGCCAGCGAGTCGGCTTCGGCGCAAAGCGCAGGGCGTCGAGCCCGAGGCCCGCGAGCATCGCCGCCCCGAACGACGTCCAGACGAGCCCCTTGGCGGGATAGCGGAAGCGGTCGAGCGGCGGCAGCGCCCGCAGCCACTCACCGGGCGGACCGCCGGCCGCAAGGACGACGCCGAGCAGCGCGAACGCCGCGAGCGTCCCCGCGAGCCGCCGCCGGTGATCCTCCCCGAACGCGCCGGCCGCGGCCACGAGGACGAACGGCGGCAGAAAGAGCGTCGCCAGATACGCGCCGCCGAAGGACGGGGGCGTGAAGCCGGCCATCGAGCCGGCGTCCCGCCAGCCGACGGCGCCGAGGTTGCGCTCGGCGGCGGGAAGCGCATTCCGGCGGTCGGAGTGGAGCGCGAGCTCCGCGAGCGGCACGATCGCCCAGCCCGCGAGGGCGGCGCCGAGAAGGAGGCCGGCGGCGCACCGCCGCAGGCGAGCGCCTCGCGGCAGGGGCGACGGCGGCTCGGGAAACTCGGGCCGCGCGTTCCACGCGAGCGCGCCCGCGAGCGCCGCCGTCGCGAGCGAGACCTCGGGGCTTCCGGCCATGGCCTGGAGCCCGACGAGCAGCGCCAATCCCGCGACCGACGCGCGCCGGGGAAAGCCCGACCGCGCCACCGAGGCGATCGCCGGAACGTAGGCCCACGCGCCGAAGTGGTTCCAGTAGACCGACAGCGATGCCGCAAAGCCCGACGCCGCGAAGGCCGCCGCGCCGAGGAGCGCGCCCGCGTCGGAGACGTTCTCGGCCTTCAGAAACCGGCGTGCGCCCCAGACGGCCAGCCCGTAGTGAAAGAGGAGGAAGAGGGCGCCCGCGAGCGCCACCCGCGGCAACAGAAAGAAGAGGGTCGGCGGGTAGAACGGGCCCGACTGCGCGTTGGCGAGCCAGGGCTCCCCCGCGCCGGACAGCGGGTTCCAGAGCGGGATCTGCCCCTGCCGCAGGCGCGCGGCCGTGTAGAGCTTCAACGGGTAGAAGAAGTCGCCCTGGTCTCGGAACGACGGCGCACGCTCGAAGGCGAGCGCGGGCCACAGCCAGAGGACGCCGGGGAGGAGGGCCGCGACCGCCGAGAGTCCGGAGGCGAGCCGACGGCCGAGCTGCACGCCTGATTTTACCGCGCCGCTGCGATGCCCTCGCGCGACATGGCGCCGGCGGCTAGAACTGCGTGCCCTCCGGCCACTGCAGGAAAACGCCGTCGGAGAACAGGATGTCGTCGTTGAAGTCCGTGGTCGTGCCGCAGCGCAGCGCGTTGGCCGTGCCGTTGCGGCCGAGGCTGCGCACGTTGTAGTTCACCTGGGCGGCGTCCACGTTGTACCGGAGGAAATGCCCCCAGCCGTCCTGGAGCGGCGGCTGCGCGATGTACGTCGGCGTCAGGTTGGTGAAGGAATCCGTCGTGAGAAACGGGCCCGGCGACGTGAAGTTGCCCGGGCTGCAGGCCGCCTGCGGGTAGACGGAGTTGTCGACGTGGTACGCCTCGATGGCGACCGCGAGCGCCTTGATGTCGGCCATCGTCCGCTTCTGCTTGCCGCGCTGAACCGCGTTCAACAGGTTCGGAATGGCGATGGCCGCCAGAATGCCGATGATCGCGATGACGATCAGCAGCTCGACGAGCGTGAAGCCCGACGCGCGTTTCGCTTTCATGTCTGGTTCCTGGGCGTTATCTGGCTGCAAGTTTCGCACCATCCGGGCCACGATCTAAACGCTTTATTTACAAGGCTCCCGCGAACGCCGTTGTCAGATTTCGGCAGCCTCGGCGACAAAAAGAAACGGCCCCGATCGCTCGGGGCCGTTTGAGGACATTCGCTCGAAGCGGTCGGACTTAGAACTGGGTCCCTTCCGGCCACTGGATGAACGTGCCGTCGGAGTAGTAGATGTCGTCGTTGAAGTTGGTCGTCGTGCCGCAG